>CAJZGX010000150.1:0-2507 GCA_916048235.1 uncultured Atopobium sp. | reverse complement strand
ATGAGTATCCACCAAAGGCTGAGTTCCCTTGGCAGCCAGATGGTAAGGGCGGCTATACGCTGGTAACACCTACTTCTTCTGGTTCTGGAAATGGCGGCAGCTCATCTGGAAATGGTGGCGGCGGCAAGGGTGGTACTGGTAAGAAATAACCGCAACCTTTTCTGGTTTCTTTTACTAAAAAAGCAGGCATATGATATGCCTGCTTTTTTCTTGCCAACTTTTACATGTGTAAAAGGGCGGTGATGTAAAGCTTGGTGTAAAGCTTACGCAGCGTGTGCGCCTCCCTCAATCTCACCAGTGCAGTGTGGGCAGCGAGTTGCACCTTCCTTAACCTCTTCAAGGCAGTGTGGGCAGTGTGGAGCTGCAACCTCTTCAACAGCCTCTTCCTCGTCCTTCTTAAGCTTGGAAGCCTTCATGAACTTGTTGAGGGCCTTAACCATGCAGAAGACAATGAATGCAATGATTAGGAAGTTGATGATTGCGCTGATGAATGCACCAAAGTCAATGCCGTTCTGGGTGCCAGGAACTGGAATAGAAAGACCAGAAACCTCGGTACCACCACCAGAGATCAGCTTAATAAATGGGTTGATGATGTCATTGACAAGGGAGGTAACAATAGCGGTAAATGCGCCGCCAATGATGATGCCAATAGCCATGTCCATAACATTGCCCTGCTGGATAAACTCTTTAAACTCCTCGACAAACTTTTTCATTTCATCCCTTTCGTTTAATTGGTAGAAGACAGATATTTCTACTCGCGTCTACGGTGTGCGCTTATGCGCTGATCAGACCATAGATGCGAGAGTATTTATCAGTTAGATACTTGGTGTAGTAGTGGACGTCAAAAGGCTCGCCGCATGCACCCATGATGAGCTCCTTGGAGTCTTTTGCACGGCCCCAGGTCCAAATACGGCTACCCAGCCACTCCCTAATAGGGGCAAGATCTCCAGATGCGCAGACGGCGTCAAAGTCCATACCCTCAGCAATCATGGCATGCTTGTACTGTGCACCATAAGCGCTACCAAGTGCATAAGTTGGGAAGTAGCCAAACTCACCCCATGACCAGTGAACATCCTGAAGAGCACCTTCAGTGTTATTTGGAACCGTAACGCCTAGGTACTGCTTGTACTTCTCGGCCCAAAGAGCTGGGACATCCTTTGCAGAAATCTCGCCAGACAAAAGTGCCTGCTCCATTTCGTAACGGATGAGGATGTGCAGAGGATAGGTGAGCTCGTCCGCCTCAGTGCGGATGAGACTTGGCTGTACTTTATTAGCTGCCGAGAAGAGCTGGAAGGCAGTAACGCGATTCAGCTGGCCAGGGAAGTGCTTGCGCATAAGCTGTATCAGAGGCTCGGCAAATGCCTCAGAAAGGCCAACGTAGTTCTCAAAGAACCTGGACTGGGACTCGTGCATACCCATAGAAGTGCCGGTGCTCAGAGAGGTAAAGCGGTACTCCCAGTTAATGCCCTGCTCGTAGAGGGCGTGACCGTTCTCATGCAGCATGGAATAGACGTTGGAGAGCACGTTATTCTCGTAAGCGTGGCTGGCAACCATGACAAAGCCGATACCAGGGCCGCCGGTGTAAGGATGCTCAGTTTTGCCAAGCCAGTAAGCGTCCTCGTCAAGGCCCTGGAGTTTTACCAGGTCTTTTGCAAGGTCCCACTGACGATTGACGTCAAACTTGCCCTCAAGAGGCTTGGTGCTTGGCTGACGCTTAGAAGCCATGCAATCGGCAACCAGAGGGACTACCACTTCTTTAACGTTATTGAAGAAAGTGTTATAGAACTCTCTATTGGTGCCGTGCTCAAAATCGCTGAGTAAGAGATCATATGGGTCTTTGGAAGCATCGCGTGCTTGGCACATCTCTTTGCGAAGCTCAACTAAGCTATCCAGCTTTGGAGCAAAGAGTGACCAGTCATCGCTGTTCTTTGCCTGCTCCCAGACCTCATTAGCCTCTGTGGTAAGACGAACAAAGTTGCTCTGAAGCTCAACAGGTACATCTACCAGCTGACTTCTGTCACGGCGCAGAATTTTAACTTGTGCGCGATGAGTCTCATCAAGTAGAGCGCGATTCTCGTGAAGTCTATCAAGCAGCGCGCCAACAGCAGGATCACAGAGGGTCTCCTGGACCTGCTCGCCAAGGATTGCCAGGGCTTCTCCGCGCTCTTCAGCAGCCTTTTTTGGATCGATACATGGTCCAAAAGAGCCAATCTCATTAGCTGCGTAGTTGAGAGCAAAGAGCTTCTTCTCAAGTTCATCAAGTTTAGCGATATCATCGCGGGGATTTGAAAGTGCTGCGTTCAATTCAACAGTGTTATGTGCGCTGTCCATAAAAATCCTCTCTACAAAATTTAGGAGCGACCAGTATGTTTGCCGGTTATATGTAACCGTTTAGCAATTGCGTCATATTTTACCCTGTTATTTATTGATATTTGAGCGATACTAAAAAGACTACGTCCTAAAACAATAAGCACATCTTTGCGGCACAATTTTTGCCTAAAGATGGC
>CAJZGX010000149.1:0-2536 GCA_916048235.1 uncultured Atopobium sp. | reverse complement strand
AACCAGTAAACTCCCCCGTTTGTACACAGTCGTTTACAAGCAAATCAAATTACTTGGTAGCTGCAACAATCTCTTCCGAATACTGCTTAATGTATCCAGTGGCATTTTCCGCATCAAACTTCATACGCTGCGACAATGCCTTCTTCACGTCCTTAGAAATAGTTCCATGTGCTAAGGCGAGAAGACCCTGGAGCATGTCATGGTACTCAGCATCTCCGTGATAGCACTGAACCGCCTCATCCAGAAGTGGCCATGCCTCATCAGAATGCTTTGCAGAAGTTGCGCCGTACTGGCAGAGGAACAAAAATGCTGCTAGACGCACCGTTGCCGAGTCGTCATCAAACAAAGAAGCCTCAGCAGCATCAAATGCTTTAAAGACCTGGTCACCAAAATGCTCGCTCAAATGAGCAAGTGCATCAAGCACTTCCCAACGAGTCTGAGCCTCTGGTCTATACAGTGCATCAATAAGAGAATCGATGTGCTCTTCAAAGGCAAGAGGAGCAACATGAGCAAGCTCTGCAAGCTCATGAGACGCATCCTGACGAGCGCGCCTACTAGCATCAGACAAAGCGATGACCAGCGCATTCACTTTTTTCATCTGTGCCATAGTTGGCTTTTTAGCAGCCTTCTTAGCAGGTTGCTTTTCTTGTTTTGGCGCCTTTGTAGAGCCCGCTTTTGCGGTTGCCTTAGTTGAAGCCTTTTTTGGCTTCTGAGCAGTTTCTTTCTTCTCTGCCATGAAACCTAAATCCTCTCTAAAACACCCTTTATTCTCTAAATCCGTCTACGACAACGGTGCCGCTTTTTTGATCCTCATGAATTTTAATAAATCCAAGGCTTGATGCTTCACGTAAAAGAGAAGTAAACGAACGATATCCATAAGTTGCCTCAGCAAACTGTGGACGCTTCCTTCGCATGGTCTCCTTTAAGCGAGATGCATAAATAAACGTTTCGCTTTCGCGTTCCAAAGACTCAATGGTCTCAAATAAGAGCTGATAGCAGTCGTGTTTCTCGGCAGGTACCTTCTCTTTAAAGTCTGGAATTCTGCCAGAACTCAAAATATCCTCGTAGAAGATAAACTCGTCACAAACCTCAGCAAGAAGCGAGCTGGTAGATTCCTTCATGCCAACGCCAATAACTGTTTTACCAGCCTCTTTAAGCTTTGCCACGAGTGGCGAGAAGTCCGAGTCACCAGAAAGCACAGCAAAGGTGTCAATGTGATCTTTAGTCAGACACATCTCAACAGCATCTACCGCAAGTCTAATGTCAGCGGAGTTTTTGCCGGTGTAAGCTCTATCGGGAATCTCAATGAGCTCAATGCCAAGCTCATGCAGGGGCGTAATTGCATTTGGAAAGCGCTGCCAATCGCAATATGCGCGCTTAGCAGTAATACGGCCCTTATCAACCAGCCTCTCCATAATGAGCTTCATCTCTGGAAGATGACCTGGTTCTTGGTGGCCGTTTTTCTTTCTTTTACCTGTTCCTAGCGCCAAATTTTCATAATCAATGAAAACCGCAATAGAGCTCTGAGGAGTAGAAATATCACTCATAACCTGGGTTCCTTTGCGGCTAGCACTTAGTGGCAGCAGTGGCCGTCATGACCGTGCTCGTGGCCTTCGTGGTCATGATGATGTCCATGGCCGTGGCACTCACACTCGTGCTCACCATCTTCATGGTCATGACCACAGCAGCACTCATGCTCACCCTCGTCTTCCTGGCTCTCAAGAAGCGACCAGTCAAGACCGGCTGCAGTGCTGGTTGCCTCGTCAGCATAGAGCAGCGAGATTGCCTGAGTACCCTTACGAGCGCCACCAATCTGGCACAGCATGTCATAGAGGGTAAATGCAGTTTCTGCACCAGGAAGCGTAATCTCAAGGTCCTCAGACTGAGCAAGTGCAAGGGCAATATCCTTGCGGAAGTGCTCGGCCAAAAATCCTGGCTGGAAGTCTCCCTCAAGCGACTTAGGAGCAAGCTCTTTAAGTGCGCGAGAAGAACCCATGCCGCTGGCAACAACCTCAAGCATCTGCTCAACGTCAAGTCCACCCTGCTCTGCTAGAGCCATTGCGTCTGCGTAGCCAATCATGCAGGAAGCAAGAGAAACCTGGTTACAAAGCTTTGCAGTCTGGCCCTTACCAGCGCCGCCCATGCAGAAAATCTTTGCCGAGAAGGTCTCGAGAAGTGCGCGTACTGGCTCAACGTCATTCTCGGTTGCACCAATGATCAGGGTAAGAGTACCGTCCTGAGCGCCCTTCTGACCACCGGTAACAGGACAGTCAAATGCATGCTTCCCCTCAATCTCAGCGGCATCGTGAATATCGCGAGCAAGCTGAGATGAAGAAGTGGTCAGATCAATAAGGTACGCACCCTTCTTAGCAACGCGGATAAGACCATCTGTTGCCAAGTAAACGTCTTCAACGTCAGTTGGATAACCAACCATGGTAAAGATAACGTCAGCGTCTTTTGCAGCATCTGCCACACTCTCTGCAGCGTGAGCGCCCAACGAGACAAGCTTTTGTGCTTTCTCTGGTGTTCTGTTGTA
>CAJZGX010000148.1:0-2556 GCA_916048235.1 uncultured Atopobium sp. | reverse complement strand
GAATGTGACTGGAGTTCAGACGTGTGCTCTTCCGATCTCTGAACAGTACTTTTTTCATAAACCAAACTCCAATTCGTATTTCAAACGTGAGAAAATTATTGCAGATAGGTACTTAAAAACTGTTACCAGTTTTGGTCGTCACAAAACAATTACATTTCAAGTTATAGTGTCTTTGACCTGCTCTTCTCGCCATATTTTGTGTTTTATAATTGTTAGAAATTAGTAGCATTTCTTGTCAGATTATAGAACTTTACCGTCTTTTGTTTGCGCAGAATAAGAAGACTTTTTGGCGCGCGCAATCTCTCGTGGTGTTATCGGCTGGTTGAAGGTATTATTAATAGCAATAAATTCGTGGTAGAGATATGTGTCCATACGTGCGGTATTGTGCGTCGGCGCAGAATCAAGAGTGACCGGGAAACCGGAGAAGCGGAGTCATGCATGAGCGAGTCCAGGCCCAAGCAGTTTGTTGCAGTTCTAGACTTTGGTGCCCAGTACGGCCAGTTAATTGCACGTCGCGTGCGCGATCTTAACGTCTACTCCGAGATTGTTCCTTGTGATATTTCCGCAGATGAGCTTCGTGAGCTCAATCCATCTGCGCTTATTTTGTCCGGCGGCCCTGCTTCTGTCTACGCCGAGGACGCGCCAAAGATTGACCCAGAGATTCTGGAGCTTGGCCTTCCTGTCTTTGGTTTCTGCTATGGACAGCAGATCATGGCGGTTACCCTGGGCGGCACCGTTGGACACACCGAGAAGGGCGAGTATGGCCCAGCTCATCTGACTCGCGCGGGGGAGAGCCGCATCTTTGAAGGTACCGCTGAGCAGCAGACCGTTTGGATGAGCCACCGAGACGCTGTGTCTGAGGTTCCAGAGGGCTTTACCGTTACCGCTTCTACCGATGTTTGCCCTATTGCAGCTATGGAAAACGCTGCTAAGAACCTGTATTCCACTCAGTTCCACCCAGAGGTCAACCACACCGAATGTGGTTCCCAGATGCTTTCTAACTTCCTGTTCAATATCTGCGGCTTTGAAAAGACGTGGACCATGGACAACATCATTGAGCAGAAGGTAGAGGAGATTCGCCAGAAGGTTGGCGATGGCCGCGTTATTTTGGCACTTTCCGGCGGCGTTGACTCTTCTGTTGTCGCAGCTCTTGTTCACCGTGCCATTGGCGATCAGCTGACCTGTGTGTTTGTTAACCACGGCATGCTCCGCAAGGGCGAGCCAGAGATGGTTGAGCAGGTCTTCCGCAAGCAGTTCAACGTGCCTCTGATTCACGTTCACGCAGAGGAGCGCTACGCAGAGCTTCTAGCTGGCGTTACCGAGCCAGAGATGAAGCGCCGCCTGATTGGTACCGAGTTCTGGAAGGTCTTCTTTGACGAGGCTCAGAAGCTGGACGGCGTTCAGTTCCTGGCACAGGGCACCATCTACCCTGACATTATTGAGTCCGGCGCTCGTAAGACAGGCGGCAAGGCTGCAACCATTAAGAGCCACCACAACCTGATTCCATTTCCAGAGGGCGTTCACTTTGACCTGATTGAGCCTCTGGATCACTTCTTCAAGGACGAGGTCCGCGCGCTGGGCGTCTCTCTTGGCCTGCCAGAGAACCTTGTTTACAGGCAGCCATTCCCAGGTCCTGGCCTTGCTATCCGCATCATTGGCGACGTTACCCCAGAAAAGCTGGAGATTCTTCGCAACGCCGATGCTATTGTCCGAGAAGAGATTGACGCTTACAATGCTCAGCTCTTTGACGAGACAGGCGATCGTAACTCCGAGCACAGCGTTTGGCAGTACTTTGCTGTACTACCCGACATTAAGTCCGTTGGTGTTATGGGTGACGAGCGTACGTATGCTCGTCCAGTTATCCTGCGCGCCGTTGAGTCGAGCGACGCTATGACCGCTGACTGGGCAAAGCTTCCTTATGAGTTGCTGACCCGCATTTCTTCTCGTATTGTCAGCGAAGTTGCTGGCGTTAACCGCGTAGCCTACGACATCACCCCAAAGCCACCTGCGACCATTGAGTGGGAATAGAGCTGGCGGCTGCACCAGCAGCCTTACGACTACCCAGCGAGGCCGAGTACTACTCTACAGTGCGATGGTCGAGCTGTAGGTAGCCTCTCAGCAAGGGTCAGGAGACGAAGGCGAG
Source organism: uncultured Atopobium sp. (assembly GCA_916048235.1). GTDB lineage: Bacteria > Actinomycetota > Coriobacteriia > Coriobacteriales > Atopobiaceae > Lancefieldella. The sequence continues at coordinate 413 of CAJZGX010000148.1, read as the reverse complement.
TGAGAAGCACGAAGTTCGAATCCCTAATCTACTGCAAGTGGAAGTATTATGTTTCGGGGAATGGCTTGCTTTGTGATTTCAAGACATGCTATTAAACTCGAGCAACACATGAACATAAAGGTGTGTAATCTGGGCTTGGTTGTTTTTTAGTATATAGGAGTTATTTTTTTAAATACTATAATTACCAGAGGAGAGGTTTTAGATATGAGTATAAAAGCTGAAACAATAATTCGTGATGTAGAGGAATTTTTAGCTTTGGATGATAATCGTAAAACTTAAGATCTATTTCTAGAAAAATATTTAAAATGTGAAGTTTTATTTTGAGCAATTCAACGGTCATATTATACGAAGAGGATGAGTTATGAATAGATATGATACATTGGTTAATATATTAGACGAATTACGAAAGGAAG
>CAJZGX010000147.1:0-2571 GCA_916048235.1 uncultured Atopobium sp. | reverse complement strand
TTCTGACCGCAGTTGATAACATCGACGAGATTGTCCACATCATCCGCAGCTCGCAAGATGATACCGAGGCAAAGAAGCGCATGAACGAGCGCTTTGGCCTGGATGAGATTCAGGGCGAAGCAATCCTTCAGATGCGTCTGCGTCGCCTTACCGGCCTGGCACGTCAAGATCTTGTTGATGAGATTTCCCAACTCAGGCTTGATATTGCCTACTACGAGGATCTTCTCGCCCACGAGGAAAAGATCCTGGCAGTTATCGCTGATGAGCTCCGTGAGATTTCCAACCGCTACGCTGACAAACGTCGTACGCAAATCTCTGACCAGGACATTCAGAACCTGGACGTTGAGGATCTTATCGCCGAAGAGGATATGGTTGTCACCGTTACTCACGCAGGCTACGTAAAGCGCGTTCCTGTTGAGATTTATCGCTCTCAGAAACGCGGCGGCAAGGGTGTTCAGGGCGTCTCTCTCAAAGAGAACGACTTTGTCGAGAACCTCTTTGTTGCTTCCACCCATGATTACGTGCTGTTCTTTACCAACTTTGGTAAGGTGTACCGCCTCAAGGTCCACGAGCTTCCTGTTGGCAACAGAACTACTAAGGGTAGTGCCATCATCAACGTCATCGAGACGCTTGCAGAAGGCGAGAAGGTCAAGGCAGTTATCACTACCCGCGACTTCCCAGAAGACAACTACCTGATGTTTGCTACTAAGCAGGGTATGGTTAAGAAGACTGCAATGTCTGAGTACGACCGTACACGCAAGGACGGCCTCATTGCAATCAACCTCAAGGACGGCGACGAGCTTGTTAACGTCCGTCGCGTTCACCCAGGTGACAAGGTTGTTCTGTGCTCCTCTGACGGCAAGGCAATCCTGTTTGACGAGGCTGAGGCAAGAAGCATGGGCCGTGGCACCTCAGGCGTCCGTGGTATTACGCTCAAGGGCGACGCAACTATGCTTGGCATGGAGATTACCAACGGCAATGGCGACCTCTTCGTTATTACCGAGAAGGGCTACGGAAAGCGCACCGCAATTTCTGAGTACCCAGTCCACAAGCGTGGTGGCCAGGGCGTCTTTACCATCACAATGACGGAGAAGAAGGGTAACCTGGTTGCCTGCCGCGTTGTTGGTCCTCAGCACGAGATTATGATCATGTCCGAGGAGGGCGTTGTAATCCGCGTCAAGGCTGGCGACATCTCCAAGCTGGGCCGCTCTACGCAGGGCGTCAAGGTTATGAACCTCTCTGGTAGCGATGTTGTTTCTGCTGTTGCTCGTATGGTTGCCAACAAGAAGAAGGCTCCTAAGCACGCAGAGAACCAAGGTATGCTTGACCTGATGGCCGCCGGCGCTCGTGATGCTGATGAGGCAGAGTCCGTTGACCTTGGAGATGAAGAGGAAGTACTGGACGATTCACTGCTGGATGATGACGAATAAGCATTTCAGCTATACGTAATTTGAAGAGCTCAAGGGGTAATTCCCTTGGGCTCTTTTCGTTTACCGAGAAAATCAGCGCGCTAACGGTAACGATTTTTATATAAAAGATGAGTCAGTTGTATAAAAGTAAGCCATAGAGCAGGATTTATGAGAAATCCTCAGGTGAGACATCCTCAATAAACTGGCGGAATTCCTCAAGCTCTTGGGCCTGAACGTCCTTCTCGACATCAGTAAAGTCAGGAGCAGCAGCGATTTCTAGAACGCTCTCGTCTGCAAAGATGGGAGCGTTTGTTCTTACTGCCAGCGCAATTGCGTCGGATGGGCGAGCGTCCACGTAAATATGCTCTCCCTCTTTGGAGATAAGCTCAATTTGCGAGAAAAACGTGGTGCCGCGGACGCCCACAATGCGTACGCTTTTGATATCTGCATCCAAAGAATCAAGAACGGAGCGGAGAAGGTCATGCGTTAGAGGTCTCTCGGTAGATTCTTGATCAATGCCAAGACTAATAGCAGATGCCTCAATATTGCCAATCTTGATAGGAAGACTTAAAGAAGAGACGCCGCGTGGGTCATGAAGACGCAGAACAATTACGGAAGAGATAGGTCCTCCTCCGACAACAACTGTCTGTATGTCCATACGCTTCAGTGACACAAACACTCCAAATAGCACGTCTTTTATCAATCTTTGGGCAGATAGTCTACGACTTTCTGTTCTCATTTCATACCCAGTTTCAAGAAAGTTTAAAACAAAACAAAAAAAGTGTTGACCTATGAGAATTATGGAGGTATTATTTTTCCCTGCGTTGGGCCTGTAGCTCAGTTGGTCAGAGCGTCCGGCTGATAACCGGGAGGTCACAAGTTCAAACCTTGTCAGGCCCACCACTTTATGTGACAATAGTCACCCCAACGTTAGCCGAGTCGCCGTTGGGGTGATTATTAAAACCTTCTGGGCCCAACCAGAAGTCAGTACGGGGAATTAGCTCAGCTGGGAGAGCGCGGGCTTTGCAAGCCTGAGGTCAGGGGTTCGATCCCCCTATTCTCCACCAAATGTTCAAGGCCAGGGATTATGTCCCTGGCCTTTTTTGCTCGAGGCTTTAGCCTGTTGAGCGCGAGAAGCGCGCGAAACACAAAACCACCCGCT
>CAJZGX010000146.1:0-2578 GCA_916048235.1 uncultured Atopobium sp. | reverse complement strand
AGTGTGTGGAAACACCACTCCAATTAATATTAGATAATAACAAAATAAAAAAATACAATTATGGGAAAGATTATTGGTATAGACTTAGGTACAACGAACAGCTGTGTTTCCGTATTCGAAGGTAACGAGCCCGTTGTTATTGCTAACAGTGAAGGCAAGCGCACAACTCCTTCTGTAGTAGCATTTGTTGAAGGTGGCGAACGCAAAGTGGGCGACCCCGCAAAGCGCCAAGCCATCACGAACCCGAAGCGTACGGTTTATTCTATCAAGCGCTTCATGGGTGAAACCTACGACCAAGTGACAAAAGAAATTGCACGTATGCCCTACGAGGTTGTAAAGGGAGAAAACAACACTCCGCGCGTTAAAATTGACGACCGCCAGTACACTCCGCAGGAAATCAGTGCAATGATTCTTCAGAAGATGAAGAAAACAGCCGAGGACTACCTCGGACAGGAGGTAAAAGAAGCTGTGATCACAGTTCCAGCTTACTTCTCCGACTCTCAGCGTCAGGCCACTAAAGAAGCAGGTCAGATTGCCGGCCTCGAGGTAAAGCGTATCGTGAATGAACCTACTGCAGCTGCTCTTGCTTATGGTTTGGAGAAGTCTAAGAAGGACATGAAAATTGCCGTATTCGACCTCGGTGGTGGTACGTTCGATATCTCTATCCTCGAATTGGGTGGAGGCGTATTTGAAGTACTCTCAACAAACGGTAACACTCACCTGGGTGGTGACGACTTCGACCATGTTATCATCAACTGGTTGGTAGAAGAATTTAAGAACGATGAGGGTGCTGATTTGACGCAAGACCCGATGGCAATGCAGCGCTTGAAAGAAGCTGCTGAAAAGGCTAAGATTGAGCTGTCTTCTACTACGACAACCGAAATCAACCTGCCTTACATCATGCCAGTAGGCGGTGTGCCCAAACACCTCGTTAAGACGCTGACACGCGCTAAGTTCGAGCAACTTGCTCATCAGCTCATCGAGGATTGTAAAGTACCTTGCCAGGAAGCACTGCAAAGCGCAGGCCTCAACACTAGCGATATCGACGAGGTGATTCTCGTGGGTGGTTCCAGCCGTATTCCTGCTGTTCAGGAAATGGTGAAGAACTTCTTCGGCAAAGAGCCCAGCAAGGGTGTTAATCCAGATGAGGTAGTAGCCGTAGGTGCTGCTGTCCAGGGTGCTATTATGAATAAGGAAGAAGGCGTAGGCGACATCGTTCTCCTCGACGTTACTCCGCTGAGTCTCGGTATCGAAACGATGGGTGGCGTTATGACAAAACTGATTGAAGCTAATGCTACCATTCCTTGCAAGAAGAGCCAGGTGTTCTCAACGGCTGAAGACAACCAGCCCGAAGTGACGATCCACGTACTCCAGGGCGAGCGTCCTATGGCCGCTCAGAACAAGAGCATCGGTCGCTTCAACCTCGCGGGCATCGCTCCAGCTCGTCGCGGTATCCCTCAAATTGAGGTAACGTTCGACATCGACGCCAACGGTATCTTGAACGTAAGTGCCAAGGACAAAGCTACGGGTAAAAAACAGGCCATCCGCATCGAAGCATCTTCAGGCTTGAGCCAGGAAGAAATCGACCGTATGAAGGCAGAAGCACAAGCCAACGAAGAGGCCGACAAGAAGGAAAAAGAGCGCATCGACAAGCTCAACCAAGCTGACTCTATGGCGTTCCAGACTGAGAACCAGCTCAAGGATCTTGGCGACAAGCTCCCCGCAGACAAAAAGTCTGTCATCGAGGCTGCTCTCCAGAAGCTGAAAGATGCTCACAAGGCTCAAGACATCAACGCTATCGATGCTGCTATCAAAGAGCTCAATGATGCTTGGCAAGCTGCCAGTGCAGATATGTACCAGCAAACAGGTGGCGCTCAACAGCCTGGTGCTGACGCCGGTTTCCAAGGTGGTGCTCAGCAAAACACTCAATCCAAGGACGACATCCAAGATGCCGACTTTGAGGAAGTGAAGTAAAAGCATTACATGCACTAACTAAATAGAAGAAATCCCAGTAACTCTCAACAGTTACTGGGATTTTTGCGTACTCTAAATACTCTTCACTTTCCTTTTACCTTTCCATACAATTATTTACTATATTTGCAACTCATGCGCACTGCAATCAGAGCCAGCCAATCTTTGCACTACTTTCCGCAGATAAGACTCCTCAAATCCTCGCGCAGAATCTGATAACACCCCAGATGAGTAACTTTATTATGGTAGAGCATAAAAAATCAATTCGCTTCTTCAACGACCGTGAAGTAAGAGCAGTATGGGACGACGAACACAATAAGTGGTGGTTCTCTGTACTGGACATCATCGCTGCGATTAACGAGCAAGATGATTACCAAAAGACGAGAAACTATTGGAAGTATCTCAAAACCAAACTAAGAAAAGAAAATAGTCAGTTGGTTAGTGCTACTAACCAACTGAAGCTAAAAGCCTCTGACGGGAAGTCTTATAAGACAGATACGTTTGATGCAGAGGGTGTAACCCTTTTGGCAAAGCATATCAACAATACCAAGGCAACAAGCTTTCTTGACTGGTTCCTCTATAGTGATAACACTATTGACGGACAGAG
>CAJZGX010000145.1:0-2586 GCA_916048235.1 uncultured Atopobium sp. | reverse complement strand
CTACCAAAGCTGCGCTATTTTGTGCGCCAGGCCTAAAAGCCGACGCTAACACGCTGCAGAATCATAATCACCCGCATATGAACTGCCTCCCATTTCTTATGTCCAAGAAATGGGAGGCAGTTCACAGCGCTCGTAAAGGATAACTACCCCAGCAATGAAAGTACTTCTCGCTTGGCAGCCAAAAACTCTTCGCTCAAATCAAATGATGCTAGGTCAGCACCTTGACCAGCGCCTTTGCTAGAGTCTGCCTCCACCACCGTATCAGCGCAGCCCAGTGGCTCAACAACGCCCACAATCTTGGTGACCACACCCTGCGCGGGACTGCCCGCCATTACGTAAATGCGAGAAGCCATGGCAACTGCTTCGTCAACGTCGTGCGTGATTACCAGTACCGAGAGGCCAAACTCCTTCACGGAAGACATGAGCCACGAACGCATTTCTCGCCGTGTGAGGGCATCAAGTGCCGAGAAGGGCTCGTCCAGCAGCATAATGTCTGAGCCAATAAGTGCCGTGCGCAGGAACGCAACACGCTGCCTCATGCCGCCTGAGAGCTCGTGAGGCCAGCTTTGTGCCACGCGCTCAAGTCCACCGCGTTCCAGCATCTCCTGGGCCCGTGTGCGCGCCTCAGAGCGCGAGACGCCCTTCAGCTCAAGCGGAAGCGCTACGTTGTCGATGATGCGCTTGCTTGGGATGAGCAAATCCTTCTGGAGCATGTAGCCGATGTGTCCCGGGTGTCCTGTAACGTCAGCACCATTTAGCAGCACCTTGCCCTCTTGCGGCTCCAGAAGTCCCGCAAGTGCGTGGAGCAGTGTTGTCTTGCCGCAGCCCGAGCGACCAACTAAGCAGGTAATGGTGCCAGGTTGCAGCTCAATCGAGATATCCTGAGCAACTACCTGGCCATTTCCCCAAACCAACGTAAGGTTGCGCGCCTCAAGTGCTGGCACGTCCTGTTGTGGCTCGCGTGCAGGTGCAGCTCCTAGGCTTTTCTCGCCAGAAGCGTCCATAGCAGCACCTTTTGTTATGTCAGTAAGTTTCTTATCCAAGGTACTCACGAGTAAATCCTGCGGATGGGTCAATCTTATTCTCTAGCAGCTGCTGGTTATTGAGCCAGGTGTAGAAACGCTGCCAACGGGCAGAATCAATGACGCCCCACTTCTCAGCGTCGTCAATGTACTTGGCAGCCAAGAACTTCTGAGATGCTTTAACCAGGTCAGCGTCAAGTTCTGGAACGGCTTTGAGTAGAATCTCTGCTGCCTCGTCTGGGTTAGAGACGCAGAACTCATAACCTTTTCTGGTAGCGCTTAAGAAGGCCTTAACAGCGTCTGGATTCTCTTTTGCAAATCCATCATTTACTGCAATGACTGGCGTGTAATAGTCAAAGTTCTGATCAATTGCTGTAAACGCAAAGTAGTTGTATGCAAAGTTCTGAACACGAGCGTTTTGAACAGCCCACTGCTCGAACGCCCAAACTGCATCAAACATCTTTGCTTTTAGGCCAGATACCTCATCATCTACCTCATAAGGTACCATTTTAAGCGTGGAGGGATCTCCTCCATCAGATTCCATAACAGACCTGATAGTAGCCTGTTCAACAGGGAGATTCCACGTTGCGTAGGTACGATCATTAAGGTCACGCGGACGAACAATGTGATCCTCTTCACGGCTCATAATGCCCGAAAGATTGTGCTGAATGATAGCGGCCACCGCGGTATATGGCAGCGGATTAGAAGACGAGAGGCTGTTAGCAATATAGTCCTGGTAGGTAACGCCCATCTGTGCGCCACCAGCACCAATCAGCGCATCGGCACCATCGGCAGGTGGCTGCTGAATAGTTACCTTGAGGCCAACCTCGTCAAAGTAGCCCTTCTCCTGAGCCACATAAATGCCGGTGTGGTTGGTATTTGGGGTGTAATCCAGCGCAAACGTAATTTCTGTAGTACCGCCGGAATTCTGCCCAGCACCCTTGTTTGCGTTAGCTGGAGCGGCAGGCTGTTCAAGCGAGCAACCTGCGCAAAGTCCTGCTGTCGAGAAACCCATCGCAGCTAGAAAGCCTTTTCTTGTTATATCCTTGCGATTAAATGCGCTCATGCGTGTAATCACTTCTTTCTTTGAGTTCCGCCAAAGTTACCGTGCGGATTCTTTGGCATCCTGAGAGGTATCCCAAGGAAGCGCACGCTTTTGGACAAGTTCCACAACCTTCATCAACACTAACGACAACGCAGACACCACCACAATTGCCGCAAACATCCTGTCGTACGCAAACGCCTTTCTGACGCGCGTCATATACACGCCCAGTCCAGCGTCGCCTCCCAGCCATTCTGCGATTACTGCACCAATAACGGCGTAGGTCACACTCATTTTGAGTCCCGAGAAAAACTGTGGTGCAGCAGCGGCCAACTTGACATGCCAAAAAATCTGCACACGACTAGCTCCCATGGTAGTCATCAGGTCAATCATATCGGGATCTATTGCTTTAAATGCCGAGTTCAGCGCCACGGTAATAGGGAAAAACGTTGAAATGGCCACAAGAATAATCTTGGGCAAAAGACCATATCCTAGCCAGAGCACCAGAAGCGGCGCGATAGT
>CAJZGX010000144.1:0-2592 GCA_916048235.1 uncultured Atopobium sp. | reverse complement strand
CCCTCTCTGCAAGCTCCAAATATTTTTTGCGAACTGCAGAGGGGGTACCGGGAAGAATGAGTTCTTCTAGTTTTTGCGTAACGCTTTTAGTGCTGGTCATAACCTACAAATCTATTGACGATCCTCAAGCGCAAACTCAATAAAGCGAGTGCAGAGCTCAGGGAAATCAATGCCACCGGTACGAGCAGAATCTGGCAGCAAAGAACGTGCGGTCATACCAGGAATGGTATTTGTCTCAAGCACCACTGGTACGCCGTCCTCCGTAACAATAAAGTCACTACGAGAAACGCCACGGCAACCAAGTGCATTGTGTGCCTTAATTGCCAGCTCCTGAGCGCGTGCGTACACCGCAGGCTCAAGGCGAGCAGGAATTACATGATGCAGGGATGCGGGCTCGTATTTTGTCTTAATGCTGTAGAACTCATCACCCGTAACAATCTCAACGATTGGCAGAGCTGTTGGGTCCTCGTTGCCAATAACAGGAACGGTAATCTCCGTTCCCTCAATGCTCTCCTCGATTAGGATGCGCTCGCCTTGCTCACCTGCAAGTTCAAGTGCAGCGGGAAGCTCTTCTCGCGAAGTAACGCGCGTAACGCCGTAGCTGGAGCCGTTGCCAGAAGGCTTTACAAACATAGGCAGTCCGAGGTCCTCGATAAGCTTGTCTACCTGCTCATCTGTAAAGACGGTACCTGCAGGAACGTCAATTCCCTTAGGAGTTGGAACGCCCGCCTGCCTATACATGAGCTTCGACAGCTCTTTTTCAGTTCCCATAGCAGACGCAAGGACGCCAGAAAACGTGTATGGAATGTGCAGAATCTCGAGAAGACCCTGGATGCAGCCATCCTCACCAAAACGACCGTGCATAGCAACGTACACGACATCATAACCACCCTGAGCAAGGGTAACTACAAAGTCTTTTTCTGCAACATCAAGCAGGTCAACACTGGTAAAGCCAGCCTCTTTAAGTGCTGCTGCACACTGCTTGCCAGACTCCATGGCAATCTCGTGCTCGTCTGACCAACCGCCTGAAACAACTGCTACATGAAGCTTTTTGAGCTCTTCACGTGTCATTTCCGCTCCTTCAGATAAGTCTCCCATAGGGTAAACTCTAGTAAACGTATTTCTTCTAAGATACCGCAGATAGCTTAGAAGAGTTGGAGAAGGACAAAAATGCAATCAAATAATACTCTTGACGGCACAAACACCACGGCTGACGGCGCAGACATCTCCGCGCTTGATTCTCGTCCACAGAAGGCTGCCGCCAAATCTGACCTCAGAAGCCTTTCATCAGAGCAAATTCTTGAACTGGTGACCTCCTTTGGCCAGCCAAAATTCCGTGCAAAGCAGATTGAGGAGTGGATCTGGTCTAAGGGCGCTACCTCTTTTGATCAGATGAGTAATCTTCCAAAAACACTGCGAGAAGAACTATCTAAGCAGGTAACGCTTGCTGGTGCTGAACAGATTGTTCGCCAGGTTTCTGAAGACGGAAGCCGTAAATACCTGCTTCGCTACCCTGATGGTACTTCTGTTGAGTGCGTTGGCATGCCAAGCGGCAATAAGCTTTCGGTCTGCGCTTCTACACAGGCTGGCTGCGCCATGGGCTGTGCTTTCTGTGCAACAGGTGCTGCTGGTCTTACGCGCTCTCTTTCTGCGAGTGAGATTTACGAGCAGGTTATGCACGTCCGCGACGATTTTGACGCGCGCGTTACCAGCGTTGTTCTTATGGGACAGGGCGAGCCCTTCATGAACTACGACGCTACTCTCGCGGCTATGAGACGTCTCAACTCCCCTGACGGAGCCGGCATTGGTGCACGCCATATTACGGTTTCTACCTGCGGTGTTATACCTATGATTAAGCGTTTTGCCTCTGAACCAGAGCAATTTACGCTTGCTGTTTCGCTTCACTCTGCGGTGCAAAAGACGCGAGACGCCCTCATGCCAGGAGTTCGTAAATACTCACTGATTCACCTGTACGACATTATGGGTGAATATGTCGATAAGACCGGTCGTCGTCCAACGTATGAATATGCGCTGATCAAAGGCGTTAACGATTCTGACAATGAGCTTGGAGCCTTGAGAGACTTCTGTCGAGGAACGCTTTGCCACGTTAACATCATTCAGCTTAACGAGATTGAGGGCTCTAAGTTCCATCCAACATCCCCTGCACGCGCACAGGAGTTTGTAAACAGCCTCAACTCTGTTGGCGTTGAAGCAACTATTCGTCTTTCTCGTGGATCTGACATTGATGCAGCTTGCGGACAGCTCTTCCAGAAGAGAAACACACGTTAAACGCGACATACCCTACACATTACCTGTAAAGAAGGGACCCTCTCGAGTCCCTTCTTCTTTATTTCATATGTAGAACATTTGTTCTAATTAATTGCTTTTAGCCATTCTTTTTCTACTCTCGCTTGATGAGAGAGAATGTTTTTTGAAGTTTTTCTATCGATGCCACCTGAATAATCGTCGAGAATTGCGTCGAGTGCTCTTCTCGATCTTCTCATCGCATGGAGAAAACTTCTTTGCGCTTCTTTAGTCAACAAGGTGTGCTTAGCGAGAAAAGCTATTCCGAGCAGTGAAACTGTAGATATA
>CAJZGX010000143.1:0-2624 GCA_916048235.1 uncultured Atopobium sp. | reverse complement strand
CAGCTGCAGGTTATCGAGTTGTAGCCGAGCCAATGGGTATCGTAGCTGCAGTTATTCCAACTACTAACCCAACTTCTACCGCAATTTTCAAGACACTTCTTGCTCTGAAGACAAGAAACGCCATTATCATTTCCCCACACCCACGCGCTAAAGAGTGCACTATTGCTGCCGCTCGTATTGTTCGCGATGCTGCCGAGAAGGCCGGCTGCCCCAAGGGTATTATCGACTGGGTACCAGCTCCTACCATTGATATGACTGCAGCAGTCATGAGTAACGCTGACATCATTTTGGCAACCGGTGGTCCAGGTATGGTTAACGCAGCTTACTCTTCTGGTAAGCCTGCTTTGGGTGTTGGTCCTGGTAATACCCCTGTTATCATTGACGACACTGCAGACATCAAGCTTGCAGTTAGCTCCATCATTCACTCCAAGACCTTCGATAACGGTATGATCTGCGCTTCCGAGCAGTCTGTTACCGTTCTTGATAGCATTTATGACCAGGTCAAGAAGGAGTTCGCTGACCGCGGCTGCTACTTCCTGCAGGGTAAAGAGCTCGACGCTGTTCGTAAGACTGTCATTGTCAACGGCGCTGTTAACGCAGGTATCGTTGGTAAGTCCGCTCACTTTATCGCTAAGACCGCCGGTGTTGAGGTGCCAGAGAAGACCAAGGTTCTTATTGGTGAGGTAACCTCTGTTGAGCCTTCAGAAGAGATGGCTCACGAGAAACTCTCTCCAGTTCTTGGCATGTATCGTGCAAAGACTTTTGACGAGGCAATTGCTAAGGCAGAGCGCCTTGTTGCTGACGGTGGCTATGGTCACACCAGCTCTCTTTACGTCAACATTAACGAGAAAGAGAAGATTGCTAAGCACCAGGAGGCAATGAAGACCTGCCGTATCCTGATTAATACACCTTCCTCTCAGGGTGGTATTGGAGACCTCTACAACTTCAAGATGGCTCCATCCCTAACCCTTGGCTGCGGCACCTGGGGCGGCAACTCCGTTTCCGGTAACGTTGGCCCACAGCACCTGCTTAACTACAAGTCTGTTGCAGAGAGGCAAGAGAATATGCTTTGGCTTCGTGTACCTGAGAAGGTCTACTTCAAGAGGGGCTGCATGCCTCTTGCTCTCCGTGAGCTCAAAGAGGTCTACAACAAGAAGCGCGTCTTCATTGTCACAGACCAGTTCCTATACAAGAGTGGCTTCACCAAGACCATCGAGGAGACTCTGGATTCCCTGGGCATCGTCCACTCTTCATTCTGGGATGTTGCTCCAGACCCAACACTTCAGTGCGCTCTTGAGGGTGTAGCTCGCATTCGCTCCTTCGAGCCAGACTGCATCATCGCAATCGGCGGCGGTTCTGCTATGGACGCAGGTAAGATTATGTGGTCCATGTACGAGAACCCAGAGGAGAAGTTTGAGGACATGGCAGCGGACTTCTTGGATATCCGCAAGCGTGTCTATAACTATCCTAAGATGGGCAACAAGGCATTCTTCGTTGCTATTCCAACTTCTTCTGGTACTGGTTCCGAGGTAACTCCATTTGCCATCATCACTGATGCTGACAACGGCGTTAAGTACCCACTTGCAGACTACGAGTTGCTGCCTAACATGGCAATTGTTGATACCGACAACATGATGAGCCAGCCTAAGGGCCTGACCTCCGCTTCTGGTATTGACGTCCTTACTCACTGCCTCGAGGCATTTGTCTCTATGATGGCATCTGACTACACAGACGGCATGGCTCTTCGTGGTATGAAGCTGGTCTTTGAGTACCTGCCACGTGCTTATGACAATCCAAACGATGTTGAGGCACGCGATCACATGGCAAATGCTTCCTGCCTGGGTGGTCTTGCATTTGCTAATGCATTCCTCGGTATCAACCACTCTATGGCTCACAAACTGGGCGCTTTCCACCACATTCCACACGGTTGGGCAAACGCAGTTATCCTTACTCGCGTTATGCGCTACAACGCAGCTGAGCGTCCAACAAAGATGGGAACCTTCCCACAATACGATCATCCACACACCCTCGCACGTTACGCTGAGGCAGGCCGTTTCTGCGGCGTTACCGGCAAGGATGACCTCGAGGTCTTTGAGAACTTCGTCAAGAAGATTGAGGAGCTCAAGGCATACATCGGCGTCAAGGAGACCATCAAGGACTACGGCGTAGATGAGAAGTACTTCCTCGATACCCTTGACGAGATGTCTGAGCAGGCATTCGATGACCAGTGCACTGGCGCAAACCCACGCTACCCACTTGTCTCCGAGCTCCGCGAGCTCTATCTGGATGCTTACTACGGTCGCGAGCCAGGCTTCTACGAGGACTAATCCTCGCACCCGCGCGCCGCGTCGCTAGCACGTCCACCCCGGAGCGCCCACCACGAAGCGCGTAAAGCACAAAGCAAGAGCCGGTTACCTAAAACCCAGGTAACCGGCTCTTTTGTTGGCTTTCTAAACCTTCTACCTAATCGCCCGAGGGGCAAATTTAATTGGACCTACGATTACAGATTCACAAAACACACCTATGTCACATAATCTGTCAAAAAAGGCTATACATTGCTCTTGAATTGTCAAAGCAAGTGCAACGTTTGGTGATGGTAGACTTCCCAAGGGCACTTCCAACCC
>CAJZGX010000142.1:0-2647 GCA_916048235.1 uncultured Atopobium sp. | reverse complement strand
ATCGCAGGTATCCTTGCTGCAATTCTTGCTGGTAGTATCATCATCGGTCTGATGGTTGTTCCTTTCAGCCCTGCAGCTTTGAAGCCAGTTGAGTGGATCATCACCATTTCTTGGATTGTCATTGGTATGGCCATCTTCATGATCTTTGGTCGTCAGTCTGAGAAGGCAGCAGCATAAGTTGCCTGCAAGCTCTAAAGGTTTCATCGGTACGTTGAACTAAGCACGTTATTTGTTTCTTTAGTTTGGATTTTTTGCGCCCAAAAAGGGTGGGCGCAAAAAGATAGTATTTATCATTTACTAGAGGGGGAAAGAAATGAGTAAGATTGCTTTTGTAGGCGGAAAGCTCGTTGACGGCACTGGCGCCGCTCCTGTTGAGGATTCTCTTGTCCTCGTAGACGACAAGAAGATCGCTTATGCTGGTCCTCGCACTGAGGTTCCAGAGGGCTATGAGGTCCGTGACATCCAGGGCCGCACCATTATGCCAGGTCTTATCGATACCCACCTGCACTTCTCTGGCAACCTGACCGACAACGATAACGACTGGGTTATCGAGTCCGTTGCTCAGAAGCAGGCATGCGCAGTCAAGCAGTCCTGGGACGCTCTCTCCCATGGTCTTACCACCGTCTGCGAGATTGGCCGCAATGGTATCGCAATTCGTGACCTCGTCAACATGGGTATCATGGAAGGCCCACGTATCTACGCTACCGGCCTTGGCTTCTGCCGCGTTGCTGGTCACGGTGACTGCCACCAGCTCCCACAGGAGATTTCCAAGAATGGTCACCCTTGGGGCGACCAGGTAGACGGTCCTTGGGATCTTCGTAAGGCAGTTCGTCGTCGTCTTCGTGAGAACCCAGACGCAATCAAGATTTGGGCAACCGGTGGCGGCATTTGGCACTGGGACTCCGGTCGCGATCAGCACTACTGCTACGAGGAGATCAAGGCAGTCTGCGACGAGGCAGCAATGGTTGGCATTCCTGTTTGGTCACACTCCTATAACAGCTTCTCCGCAGCTTATGACTCCGTCCGTTGCGGCTGCGAGCAGATGATTCACGGCTTCGAGCTTGATGCAAAGACCATGGACCTTATGTGCGAGCAGGGTACCTTCTTTACTCCTACCATCGGCTTCCTGCCAACTTGGTACGGAACTTATCCACCAGAGTGGACTCCAGAGCTTGACGCATTCCCAGGCGATACCGTCGTTGAGAAGGGCCTCAACCGTACATACGAGAACCTCCGTGCTGCTAACGAGCGCGGCGTCACTCTCACCATCGGCTCCGACTCCTTCAGCTTCGTAACTCCTTACGGCTGGGTCACCATCGACGAGATGTATGACTTCGTTGAGAAGGCTGGCGTCACCGTTCTTGAGACCATCAAGGCTGCTACTCTTAACGGCGCAAAGATGGTTCACCACGAGGATGAGTTTGGCTCCCTCGAGGCTGGCAAGCTTGCTGACCTCCTGGTTGTCAAGGGCGACGTTGCTACCAACATCCGCGACCTTACCCCAGATAACATGGAAGTTATCATGAAGGAAGGCAGCGAGGTTATTCGCGGCACCTTCTAAGAGGTAAACCAATCCCTTCTGGAGCCCCTATGTAGTCTCTGCATAGGGGCTCTTTTTGTGTGCAGGATGGCGAGAAACCCGTTGAGGGCCGCGAAAACCCGTCGAAATGCTCAGCGGGGTCCCTGGAACTTCTCGCCTTATCTGCACATCGTCTATCACAAGGCACTTTAGGGTACATATCAGAAGATTCATTGGGTCAGCGCAAAAGGTGCTGGCTTCTACCTACAGGAGGATTTTTGGCTAGAAAACGCATACATAAAGGAAGCCGTCGTCAGGGGCGTGCAAAAGTCTCAAAGCGACCATCGGCGCTGCTTACAGGTACGCTGAGTCTTTCTCGTCCAGGAGTTGCTACCGTAAGCACCTCTGAGGGTACGTATGCGCTGGCCAAGCACGGGATTCATGAGGCAATGCACGGAGACGAGGTCCAGGTTTCGCTTGTGTCTGCCAAGGGAAAGACTCCTCTGGCAAACGTGCGTTTTGTGCTTACGCGAGCTACTCAGACGTTTTTGGGTATCTACCATGACGCCGGTCCACTTGGCGCTGTGGTGCCGCTGGATAGTCGCATCCAGCGCGATTTCTTTGTGCTTCCCGAAGATCCTTCTGTTGGGCGTCATTACGTTTTTGAGGGCGACGTGGTTGTCGCGCGCATTACAGAGTATCCAACGCGTAAAAGCGCTGCTGTAGTCACTATCGAGCGCCGCGTGGGATCAGCCGAAGATCTGGACATGAACGTTGAGGCAACTATTGCTTCGTATGGTTTGGCAACGGAATTTCCTATCAAAGCGCTGAGACAAGCCGAGAAAATCTCCGTTGACGCAGATAAAGCCCTTGTAGAAGACGCTTCAAGACACGATTTGCGAGAAGAGCTGTGCATCACCGTAGACCCCGCAGATGCTAAAGATTTTGATGACGCCGTTGGTGCGCGGAAGCTTGAAGATGGCAGCTTTGAGCTCTGGGTTCACATTGCAGACGTGGCTCACTATGTGAACTGGGATTCTCCCATTGATTTAGAAGCTCGTATGCGCACCTGTTCGGCATATTTAGTGGACCGCGTGTTGCCCATGTTGCCAGAAAAGCTCTGCAATG
>CAJZGX010000141.1:0-2689 GCA_916048235.1 uncultured Atopobium sp. | reverse complement strand
TTTACATTTCTAGAGGTAGAAATATGTTTCTAGAGGTCAGATTTGTTTGCTTATTTTTGACATTCATAAACAAAGTAAAACTCCCCCTCTTAAACTCTCAACAACAAACTATTACTTCTCTTCACCAATTGACATCTTACTAACAGGTTTTAAACACTAACTTTGTTCAAGGATAGTCTTCTTGAGTTGAGAAATTTGATCATAGAAGCTCTTGTCTTCTTTGATTCTCTCTTCAATTACTTCAATACTATGCAAAATTGTCGCGTGCTTTCTTCCACCAAAATGCTTACCAATATTTACCAGTGTGTATTGGCAAAGATCGTGAGCAAGATAAATTGCAACATGACGAGGTTCTGCAATCTCTTTATTTCTCTTATTGCCAACAATATCGCGATGGCTAATGCCATAGACGTTCTCTACGACTTCTTGGACCTTCTCGATATTTACGGTCTTTGAAACGCGACGCCAGAGCGTGTCTGCAATCTTATCGATTTCTTCCTGTTTTATATTTGTGCCAGATTCTTTTGCCTTAATCTGACCAGTTACACAGCGATTACAGAAGCCCTCAAGCGTTCTAATACTTTGACCAGCCTTGTCAGCCATGTAACGACGGATGTCCTCTGGCAAATCGTCTGCAGAAAGAGAAGAATTTCTCTCTTTAAATGCGCGGTCGCAGAAGACATGAATAAGATTGAGTTTCATCTCGTAGCTTGGCGACTCAATGCCAATAACGATGCCACCACTCATGCGAGAAGTAATACGATCATCAAATCCGTCAGATCCCATACCAAGCTGAGCAGGTGTTCTATCTGCGGCAAGAATAATCTGCTTACCTCTATCAATAAGAGAGTTAAAAATATTGAAGAAGAAGTTAATAGTACCTGCTTTACCAGCAAGTTTTTGGACGTCATCGATGATAAGAACATCAATGTTTTGATAGTTGTTACTAAGCTCTGTCGCTGCGTTTCCTGATGCGTTTTTACGAACTGCATTTACGTAGTCATCAACAAAGGCATCTGCATCTTTATAAACACAAACGCGTTCAATATCTTCAGAGTTGATGTAGTTTTGAACTGCGCGTAGAAGGTGAGTTTTTCCAAGACCGCTTGCACCATAAATAAACAGTGGATTTGCCTTACCTTTTGCATCGTTTGCAACATTTAATGCATGCTGATGTGCAAGCTCATTCTCGTCACCAACAACAAAGCGATCAAAGGTGAGGTTTGAATTGAAAGATGTCTCTTCATAAAGAGGATTACTCTTACGGCGCTTTAAGGTCTGTTGTTTTAATTCTTCAAGGCTTTGTTCCTGGGATTCAAAATCTTGAATCCGCTCTGGAACAACTGCTTGTATAGGAGCAGTTTTTTGCTTCCAAGCGTTGAACTCTTGAGGAGTCATTGTGGAAGTAGTGGTAACAGGAGTAGAAGACTTTGTAAGCGTAAGACTCAAGATAATGTCTTCAAAGGCTGCTGCCGAAAGGCATCTCTCAACAATCGGTAGATTCTTAAGGATACGGTTATATGCCAAGCGCATTGATGTTTCAGCGCACAGTGCGTTATCTTCAACTTTAATTGGAGTACAGGTTCTCAACATAGCGATAAAAGCCTCTGGCTGATTCTCTTCAACCAAGAGGTCAATTGCGTCTTGCCACAGAGCTACTGCGTCTGAATCAATTGATGCATCCATACGTGTCCAATCAAAATGTTGAAAATTGGGACACCTAGTATAGAGGAATGTTGATAACTTTCAGCGAATAATGTTGAGAAACTCTATGAAAGGAGGGTTTCTCCAATAGTAGTAAGCTTATATTTTTGCCCAACTTTACCAATTATTCCTATGTTTACCAGCGATTTTAATTCTCTTGACCACGTTGGTGTTGAAAGTCCATAGGTACTTGTTAACTCCGTTGCTCCAACCCATTCATGTTCAGAGAGATATTGAAGAACTTGTTTTGCTCGATCTGTAAGTACCAGATTAGGAAGCTGTGTAGCTGGCTGTGTAGCTGTCTGATAAGAAACTGCTTGTGAAGCATGTGAAACTATCTGTTGGTTCTGATTTACAGGTAACTCTTCAGCTTCTTCTTGAGTTGGAAGCGTCTGAATGTGCGCATCTTTAGAGCGACGTGTTGACAAGGTAACAATGGTTCCGCCAGAGATATTGTCTTCGAGGGTAAGACTTCCACCCTTCTCAACCATGTATTGTTGAGCATAAGGAAGGCCGAAACCAACGCCTCTAATAAACGATTTCATCTCTTCTGTTGCAGAAGAAGTACCAAACTCAAGAGCTCGATTTTTCTCTTTAATACCAGGTCCTTGGTCTGAAAACCTAATGGTATTTCCATTATCCATGATTGAAATTGTAGGCGCTACGAATCGAGCGTGAATGAAATTTTCCACAATCTCACGCATAACCATAAAAGGAATTTTTCCTCCCTGCTCGTGAGCAAGCTGGTTAACGGTAGCTGCAATTTCATCAAGATAAGAACGAACGTCTTTTGGTTCTACGAGAACAACACGAGGTGCTGCGGCTTTATCGTCATACACTGCAATACGCGCAGCATAACGGACGGTGAGAGAGTGATCAGAACTAGCGTCTTTTTCATTCTGGTTTGTGTTTTCCTCAACAAAAGGAAAGAAATCTCTTGCCATGACACCCCCTTTTCAACAATTGTTAAACAAATGAAGAAAAC
>CAJZGX010000140.1:0-2722 GCA_916048235.1 uncultured Atopobium sp. | reverse complement strand
CTTATTTTTACTTTAATTATTAAATGAAAGTTGAATTACCTTAACTTTTAGTTGATACTAATGAAGTAAAAGTTCGAAAGAGCAAACTTAGTTTGCCTACGTTATTTTGGGGGATGCATGGATACAGAAAAGACCTCACAGGGTCCTGCGAATTCTGGTCCAGTTCTTCCTCTTGCCATGCTTGGTGAGGGAGAGACTGCGTTGATCGTAACGGTTAAGGGTGCTTCTGATCTTCGCCAGCACCTCTCAACACTTGGTTTTGTTGAGGGCGCCGAGGTAAAGGTTATTTCACGTGTCAACGGTGACGTTATTGTCAGCGTTAAGGGCGCACGACTTGGACTGAACCGTCAGATGTCGTCGCACATCATGGTTTCTCCGCTCTAAACACTTTGTTGTATTGCGCTGCTGGTAAAACCCGCGGCTTTTAATACGTGTTTCGATGAAAGGAAGGTTATGGCAACTCTGAAAGAAGTTAAGGTGGGGGAGAGTTGCACGGTTGCTGCGCTAAAGGGTGTAGGCGCCGTGAAACGTCGCATCATGGACATGGGCCTTACTAAGGGTACTGAGGTTCACGTCAAAAAGGTAGCACCACTGGGAGACCCAATTGAGCTCACAGTTCGTGGCTACGAGCTTTCTATCCGCAAGGATGAAGCTGCAAGCATTGAAGTAGTAGACGTTCACAAGGTAGAGGAAGCCTAATGGCACAAAAGACTATTATTGGTCTTGCAGGTAATCCAAACTGCGGTAAGACCACCCTATTCAATGAGCTTACGGGCTCAAACGGTTACGTCGGCAACTGGCCTGGCGTTACTGTTGAGAAGAAGCAGGCAAACTGGCGAGCTGATAAGGACGTCACCTTTGTCGACCTTCCTGGTATTTATTCTCTGTCTCCTTATTCACCTGAGGAGCAGGTATCACGTGACTATCTCATTAACGAGCGCCCTGATACTATCATTGACCTTCTCGATGTTACTAACCTAGAGCGTAACCTCTATCTGACTACTCAGATTCTTGAGGCTGGTCGTCCAGTTGTCCTTGGTCTTAACATGGTTGACCTGCTCAAGGAGTCTGGTGACGTCATTGATGTCAAGGAGCTTTCTAAGCAGCTTGGCGTTGAGGTTGTTGAGGTCTCCGCACTTCGTAACAAGAACATTGATACTCTGGTAAAGACGGCAATTAAGGCTGGCCAGGAGGGAACTCCTGCTGAGGGTGTTAAGTGCTTTACCCCAGAGGTTGAAGAGGCTCTTGGCAAGATTGCTGCTGCAATCGAGGGCCTTGCTCCAGCATCTCTTTCTCGTTGGTATTCAATTAAGGTCTTTGAGCGCGATGCAGCTGCAATTGCCCCTCTTAATCTTTCTGCCGAGAAGACCGCAGAAATTGAGAAGATTATTTCTGCAGTTGAGAAATCTCGTGATGACGACGCTGAGTCCATCATCACGTCTGACCGTTATGAGTGGATTGCTGGCGTAATGGCAGCTTGTGTCAAAAAGGCACCTAAGAAGCTGTCTACTTCCGAGAAGATTGACCGTGTTGTCACTAACCGTATTCTCGGTCTTCCTATTTTTGTTATTGTTATGTCCCTGGTGTACTTTATCTCTATTTCTACTGTTGGCATCAATGCTACTAACTGGGTCAATGATAATCTGTTTGACAAAGGTTTTCACGTATTAGGCATCGGAGATGCAGAGTATAGTCAGGCAAAAGATGATTTTGATTCGCATCACTATGGTGACCAGATCGACGCTTATCTCAACGCAGCTGACGAGGCTGGCATTGATACTACTGAGGTGCGTGCTGCAATTTCCGCAAAACAGTGGGATTCTGACGCTATCACCAGCTTTGAGGCAGAGACTGCCAAGAAGAACGTTGTTGCTCTGAGCACACCAGTTCATGATGAGAATGGCAACTTCATTGATACTGACGACAATCCTCTTAAGCTTGACGCTGACGGCAACCCAATTCTTGCTGAGGGTCAGGAACTCCAGACTCTTGGTGGCGTAACTGCCGCTGGCTTTAAGACTGCTGTTGAAGGCGCTGCTACTGAACCAGAAGCTTCTGCGTATGGCATGTATGTCCCAGGCATTCCTGATCTTGCTCGCGGTGCTCTTGAGGGTGCTGGCGCAAGCCCCGTTGTCACTAGCCTTGTAGTTGACGGTATTATTAATGGCGTAGGCGCTGTTCTTGGCTTTATTCCACAGATGTTTGTTTTGTTTGTTATGCTGTGTTTCTTGGAAGACTGTGGATATATGAGTCGCGTTGCTTTTGTTATGGACCGCGTCTTCCGTCGTTTTGGTCTATCAGGTAAGTCTTTTATTCCACTTCTTATCTCCTCTGGTTGTGGTGTTCCTGGCGTTCTTTCTACTCGTACTATTGAAAATGAGAAAGATCGTCGCATGACGATTATGCTTACCACTATGATTCCATGTTCGGCAAAACAGCCTATTATTGCGTTGATTATGGGTGTTCTTATTGGAGGAACTACCGCTTGGTGGGTTGCTCCAGCCTTTTATTTCATGGGTGTAGCTGCGATTGTTATTTCTGCAATCATGCTTAAGAAAACTAAGGTTTTTGCGGGAGAGCCAGCACCATTTGTCATGGAGCTTCCTGATTATCACATGCCTTCTCTTAAGTCTTGGGCAATGCATATTTGGGAGCGTATTTCTGCGTATGTTATTAAAGCCGGTACCATTATTTTTGCTGCAGCAATTGGAATTTGGGTTTT
>CAJZGX010000139.1:0-2781 GCA_916048235.1 uncultured Atopobium sp. | reverse complement strand
AGGCTTAGACTCTTGGCTGCATAAAAATAACGTAGCAGCCATATAAACTGCTACGCTAAAAAAGTCTACCTTTTGGGGGTCACATCAATACTGTGGGCACTTTTTCTACATCTAAACTCTCAAGTTAAACGTAAGGATCATGGTCACGTAACCAAACTCGCTAAATGATGATCATGGCATCACCAAATGACAAGAAGCGGTACTTCTCGTCAATGGCACTTTGATAGGCGTCCATAATCTGCTCGCACGTTGCAAACGCAGAAACCAGCATCATCAAAGTTGAACGTGGAACGTGGAAGTTGGTCACCATGGTGTCTACCACGTGGAACGTAGAGCCTGGCATCAAATAGAGGTTGGTAGTTGCGTTTTCTCGGGCAACCATATCGCCTTTGTGAGTCAGCGCAGCAGAGTCTTCTGTCTCCTCAAAGCGACGAGCCACAACAGGAGGCTCAGCTGCAGGAATCTGATTATCCCAAGCACTTTCAAGCGAGCGAACACTGGTAGTACCAATGGCAATAACCTTATGACCAGCGGCTTTGGTAGCCTTTACTGCTTCTACAACTTCTGGAGCTACGTGGTAGCGCTCGGTATGAATGACGTGCTTAGTAGGGTCATCCTCTGTTACCAACCTGAAGGTATCAATACCCACCTCTAGCTCAACAGATGCCCACTGGACACCCTTTGCTTTGATGGTTTCAATGAGCTCAGGAGTAAAGTGAAGACCCGCGGTAGGAGCTGCAGCAGAATGCTCGTCCTGCATAGCGTAGACCGTCTGGTACTTCTCTGGGTCTCCCTCGTACTGTGTAATATACGGAGGCAGTGGAACGTGACCCGCCTCATGAATAGCCTCGTCAAGAGTGCGATCTCCCTGTGCTTCAAAACGCACCAGGCGACCTCCCCTGTTATCGTCAACAAAGTCCACAATGGTGCCCGTCAACACAACAGGAGCTGAGTCAGGAGCATGCAAGCCACCTGCACGGTATTCAATTACTGCGCCAGGCTTTAGACGCTTACCAGGATTTACCAGACACTCCCATACACCACCAAGAGCATCAATATCTTCTCGACGTTTTAAAAGCAGCGTTTCTGAGACGCCGCCCGTATTTTGCTTTTTACCTACAAGGCGAGCTGGCATAACGCGCGTCTGATTAACTACAACCAAATCGCCCGGCTCAAGATACTCCACAATATCGGTGAAGTGCTTGTGCTCTATGCGGCCATCTTCTCTATGCAGCACCAAAAGCCTACAAGAGTCTCTTGGCTCAGCAGGAGCTTGTGCAATACGCTCTTCTGGAAGGTTGTAATCAAAATCGTCAGTTCGCATGACGTACTGCCTTTCTTGCGTCACGAGCTTCATGACGCTCTATCTGAGCCTCGGCCGCAGAATATCTGCAACCGCAATAGTTTTGTCGATACATACCAAGCTCACGAGACTCTTTTGTAGCCTCTGGGTAATACGGACGGAAATCTCTCCATACAGGCGTCAGTCCATGAGCGTGAGCAATGGACACCAGCTCATCCTCGCACGCATCAAAGAGCTGATAGGGCGAGACAGCCAGTGTTGTAGAAACGTATTCAAACCCGCGCTCAGCCGCCACACGACAACTCTCTGCCAAGCGGATTGCGTAACAAGCACGACAGCGACGGTCTCGCTCAAATCCTTGAGGGGCCACAGCTCGCTCCCACTGCTCTCGCGGATCTCCTGCCACAATCACCTCAACATGGGCCTCTTCTTGAGCCCACGTAAGTAAGGTTTGAAGACGTCTATCATGCTCTTCAACTGGCTGAATATTAGGATTAGTCCAGCAGATGGTTGGCTCAAAGCCCTCTTCCCTCAGATGTTTTAAAGGTTCAAGTGAGCATGGACCACAGCATGCATGGAGCAGCAGCGGTGTTTCCGGCTCTACTGAAAGAGTCTCAATTGACTGAAGCATGTTTGAAGCCATTAGTTCTTCTCGCCTTGTGCCTTATAACATTTCCAACCTACTATAGCGCAGGCAGCAAGGCATACAAAAATGGTAACAACGCTTGCTTCAATACCGTAGGCGCCACCCGAGATAAACTCAGATGCTGCAGGATACGCTGTTAAGAGCGTGGTAGGAAGAAGCGTAGTGGTAACCGAGATGCCCAGAATAGGGCCGGTTACAAAGTTCCAGATAAAGTGCATAGCAATGGTCATGAGCAGATTATCGGTAAGCCAAAACACCAAGCCATAAAGAATGCCCATCAAAAAGACTGAGATTGCTGCGGCAATAGAGATGTTAGGCGTTAGTCCATACGTTGCGGTAAAGAGCACTGCTTGAAGCACAAGCGCTACAGGGAAAGAACTCTTAGCTGCAACACCAGTTTGTAGATAGCCTCTAAACAAGATTTCTTCTGCTGCGGACTCAATAAGGGTTGCCACAAGTAAGAAAAGAGCAGCAAAAATGTTATAGGAAGCATTGAAGTTAAAGTCAAAGCCTTCAATGAGCATGATAGAGCCAAAGGTAAACAGCACCATCAAAAAGCCA
Organism: uncultured Atopobium sp.; assembly: GCA_916048235.1. Taxonomy (GTDB): domain Bacteria; phylum Actinomycetota; class Coriobacteriia; order Coriobacteriales; family Atopobiaceae; genus Lancefieldella. The sequence continues at coordinate 271 of CAJZGX010000139.1, read as the reverse complement.
AAGGTAACTCCGCGCATAAATCCTGGCCAGGAGCTTACTCGAAGACCCAAAGACCTAAAATCTCGCTTATTGACGCGGGTAATCCACACAAGAATCAAGCCACCTGCCAACATGCTTCCTAGAAGACCCAACACAGCTGGAAGGATGTCATTGGGTGGGAGCTCTCCCATAACCATCAACGGAATATGACACACAAACATAAGTAAAAGTGCAAGGTCAGCCACAAGGAAGGGCGTCACCACAGACTTTGGTGGATCCTTTAGAACAAACT
>CAJZGX010000138.1:0-2786 GCA_916048235.1 uncultured Atopobium sp. | reverse complement strand
TAACCTCTTCTAACTATTTAAAGTGTAAGCCTTAGCTAACTAAATGCAAGAGAAAACTCAAAATATTTTTACTTTTTGACAGAAAAAAGCTCTCGCCTCTTACGAATAAGAAACGAGAGCTCTAACGCGATCTAAAAACACTTTGTTGACGCACAAGTGCGTTCTAAGCAATCTGTCCTTCAGTCAAGAGCATCTTTACCTCAGAAGGAACATTAGGGTTATGAGCTGCAGTGGTAAGCAGTGACCTTGTGTTTGCAAGCGTTACCATAAGTGTCAGAAGATTGTGCATATATGCAGCAGTACTTACAGTAATAAGACCTGCTACACCCGCAGCGATGAAAGAGCTGTTCAGCGCAACAATTGTGCGATAGTCAGCATGAATCCTCTTCATTACCTGCTGGCCCAAAAGACGCATGATTACCAAAGATTCAAGCGAATCATTCTTAATTGAAATATCCGCAACAGCACGAGCAATATCAGTTGCATCAGAAAGCGCCAGTGAAACATCAGATACGGCTAGTGCAGGTGAATCGTTGATACCATCGCCTACCATTGCAACGGTGTAACCCTCCTGCTGGAACTTCTTAACATACTCACACTTATCCTCTGGGAGAATCTGTGCGACGTAGTCATCAAGACCAAGCTTCTTAGCAACACTTGCTGCAACGTTTTCTGAGTCGCCGGTCAGCATAACCATACGCTTAACACCAAGAGCACGGAGCTGCGTAATAGTTGCTGCTGCGTCTTCCCTTACAGGATCGGTAATACAAATTGCTGCAATAAGTTTTGAATCCTCGGACATGAAGATGATAGAAGAGGTTGGAGCAATCTGTGCAAGGTCGTCCTGAATTCCCTCAGGCATTGGGGTCTTCTCGTCATCAAAAATGAAGTGAGCTGAGCCAATACAGACCTCTTTGTCGTTAACCTTGGTACGAATACCGTGAGCAACAACATACTTAACCTCTGCGTGGAACTCGTCTTTGTGCTTGAGGCCACGTACCTTTGCCTCGTTCACAATTGCGCGAGCCATGCTGTGTGGGAAGTGCTCCTCAATACATGCAGCAAGGCGCAGGAGCTGGTCCTCGGTGCGATCGCAGAAACTGACAATACATTCAACGTGTGGAACTGCCTTGGTCAGCGTGCCTGTCTTATCAAAGACGATAAGATCTGCTGCAGCGATCTTCTCGAGGTACTTACCACCCTTAACCGTCATGCCAAACTTAGCTGCCTCATCCATAGCGCTACCCACTGCAACAGGAGTGGAAAGCTTAATGGCGCAGGAATAGTCAACCATAAGAACGGTCATAGCCTTAGTGATGTTTCGGGTGATGCCCCAAATACCAAAGAAGGCAAGGAAGCTGTAAGGAACCAGCGCATCAGAAAGGCGCTCGGCCTTTGACTGTGCGCCAGCCTTAAGCTCAGCAGACTGCTCAACCATATCAACAATGTTGTCGATACGAGACATTCCTGGAGGAGCAGTGACGCTTACCATAAGGTCACCGTCTTCAAGAGCGGTGCCTGCGTAAACGGTTGAGCCAGGCTCTTTGGTAACAAGGCGAGACTCACCTGTCATGGCAGCCTCGTTCATCTGGCCAATGCCTTCAACAACTTTGCCGTCAACAGGAAGAACGCCACCAGCGCGCTGATGCAAAATCATGCCCTTCTCAACCTCAGAAAGGGCAATCATTACGTCCTTGCCGTCAATACGAGCCCAGACGTTCTCAGAACGAGTGATTAGGCCATCACGAAGTGCAAGACGTGCTCGGCTTGCCACATGGTTCTCCATAGCTGCAGACAGCTCAAGTAAGAACATAACCGTAGATGCATCTGCCCACTCATTTCTTAGAATTGAAGTGGTGATAGCAGTTGCGTCCAAAACCTCAACCGTCAGCTCTTTCTTAAACAGGCGCTTAACGCCTTCCACAACAAATGGAATGGCACGGAGAATGACATACGCGTAGTTAGCAACTGCAGGTAATGGCAAAGAGCGCATAATCCAGCGGCGTGCGAATGTGGTCACAACCTCCATCTGGAAACGATTGTTCTCAAGAGCCATCTCAATTGAGCTGCAGAAGTCTTCAAGGCCTGCCTCTTCTTCTCGTGGCAAGTTCAAGACATCAAAAGCGCCAACAGCCGCAAGTACCTGATCTCTCTTGAGAGGATCAAACCTTAGCAAGAGAGAGCCGTTTGCCATGTGAACTTCAGCGTGACGAACGCCGTCAACACGCATCAGCTCATAGGAAATACCACGAGCTTCAGCCTCATCAATATGACCCAGGTCGCATTTTGCACGAATGCGACCTGAGATTTCATTAGTAATTGTGAAGCGCATGAATTATGCCTGTGCGCCCTCTGCGTCGACCTGCTTGGTAACCTCAGCGCGGATACCCTCCTCGAGCTCAGCAAGGCGAGCGCGAACAGCAGCGTCAATCTTGGACTCACGGCGAGCCTCTGCGACAACGTCGTTAGCCTCGTCGACAACATTCTGAGTCTCTGCGGAAACGCGGTCAGTTACGCGAAGACCACATGCAGTTGCCTTGACAGCTGCCTTGTGAAGAGTGCCGTTAGAAGCAAGGCCAGCAACAACGCCAGCAAGTGCAGCGCCACCGGCTGCGAGACACCAATTGTTCAGTTTCATGTAAATCCCCCATCTGCTTTTTGCAAATTAATCGGTTAATGACCTATTGAAGATAAAATTATTATACGAAAAAAACAAGTGAAAATCATTACTAATTAGTTATCCTAATGAAACAATTGTGCACAAGTAATTTCTTACCTGCGAAAAC
>CAJZGX010000137.1:0-2804 GCA_916048235.1 uncultured Atopobium sp. | reverse complement strand
CGCGCCTACCTTATTTCATTTGTTGTATCCATCCCTATTATCTGGATGATGGTCAGCTTTACTGGTCTTAACGGCGCAGTTATTGGTAGCTTCTCATCCATCCTTATCCTCTTCTTACTGCTTATCAGCGAATATGCCGTAGCACGTATGAAAAACTAGCAAAACAATTGATGCTCAAACGCAAAACCCCTCTGCTCCATACGTTGGAACAGAGGGGTTTTTAATGCATATAGCGAGAAACCCGTCTGCTAGAGGGGTTTCTCGACAATGAGCTTAGAAGGAGCAAGCGCCGCCGATGGTGCAAGCAGCTGCAGCGGAACCATCGTCTGAGTCATCGTTTGAACCAGAAACATGGAAGACCTCAGAAAGGTAATTGATGATGTCGCCGGACTCATACATTGCCTTGCCATCAATGAACAAACATGGGACCTGACGCTTACCGCCAACCTCAATAAGGCGCTCGCGAGCTGCGTCATCAGCAACGATATCGTGCATAGGAAGCTCAATGTTGTTCTGCTCCATAAAGGACATGACCTTGTGGCAGTATGGGCAGGTTGGCTTATAGAAAAGCTCAAGATTCTGAGTAGCCATAAAAACTCCTTTTGTTAGTAATTACTACTACTTTGTCTATACCCACCACAGTACAGTTGTTTCACATGGATTTGAGTGAAGAGCTTTAATCAAAGAAAATTCATGACTCATGGCATAAAAATAGCCGCACAAGGCGGCTATTAGTAGTTAGTGGTGCCAGCAACCAGGATCGAACTGATGACCCCCGCTTTACGAGAGCGGTGCTCTACCAACTGAGCTATGCTGGCGTGCAAAAGCGCGCTAACAACTATACGGGGAAGCCCTGTATTATTCAAGCAAAAATACTAAAGAAGCCCGAGAACACCACGAACAAGGCGCTCAAGATCATTTGCGTACTTCTCAGATGCCTCTTGAACACTCTTATGCGTAGTTCCGTGAGCACCAGCTGGGTTTGCTGCAAGCGTTAGAGCTAACACATTCATATCAAGAGCGCGGGCCATAATGACTTCAAGAGCAGTGGAAACGCCAACGTATGAGACGCCAAAGCTGCGAAGCATAGCAACCTCTGCAGGAGTTTCAAAGTTTGGTCCCAAAAGACCAGCAAAAACACCCTCGTTGAGCTCAATTTTGAGGTCATCGGCTACGCCACGTGCAAGTGTTCTTAGATAAGGTGAGAAGGCATCATTCATATCCACAAAGGGGGTTTCGACATCGCGAAGGCCTGCCCACTCTGCAAGCGGATTGGTTCCAGTGAGGTTAATCTGATCAGTAATAACGCCAAGGCCAGTCTTTGCGTTTCCAGAAACAGCACCTGTTGCACCTGCAAAAATAATGTCTTTGCAGCCCAGGTGATGGGCATGCTGAACAAGAGAGGTTACCTCAGCTGCAGAATAACCCTGATAGAGATGTACACGACCAGGATAAACAACTACAGGCACACCATCGATAGTACCAATAGTTGCCTCAAAGCTGTGTCCAGCCATAGGAGAAGCGTCAACAGGGAAACCTGGAATGTCTCGATAATCAATACGACGAACTGGCTTTACTAAATCAGCAAGATGACCAAGTCCAGTTCCCAAAATAAGAGCAACAGGATGTTCAACAGATGGGCTTACATTCTCAATGGTTTTCTCGGTAACCACGCAAATCCCCTCCTCTAAGAGGTGACGAGTAAGTGTTCCCTCGCCAGAAACAAGCTTTCCTGAGTACGTACCATCATAAATCTCATGCACGCCACAAGACGGGCTCTTTGCCTTCAAAACGGCGAGCGTTATGTCAGAAGACGTAACGGCATTAAGAGCAATCTTAGATCCACGTTCAAAATCTTCCGTTACATCTGAGCCATCCTTGAGCCAAACACGTCCTTCTCGCTGTTCCGCGGGCGGACGAGGCACAGGAAGACCTGAGGAAGTCTCGGGGCAGATCTTTGTGACGTTTACTTTTTCTGCCAGCTTTTGTACTGCAGAAACAGGCTTGGCCCCTCCGTCATATCTGACGGGGAGGCCAAGTAAACAAGCGCTAATAGCAACTTTCATTGCTTTTCAGATCCTAGAGAGCAAGAGAATAAACAGCGATAGATGCCTTACCAAGAATCTCGTTAATCTTCTGTGACCACTCCTGAGATGCCTTGCTTGCAACAGCAGAGTACTTGCTCATTGCAACCTGATAAGCGGTCTGAGCAGCTGCATAAGAGGCGGAATCATTGGAGATTGAGTATGCAGAGAGCTGCTTGTAGTAATCGCCATCCTGGGAAGCCCAAGTGTTGTTCTTAGCATCCCACTCATCACCAGCAAGACCAATGATGTACTGAGCGTACTCCTGGCTTGTAGTCTCGGAGTTGCCGTCCTCAGGTGCAGTTGGAGCCTGTGGAGCATCTGGAAGGGTTGTAGTCAGAACACTATCACGATACTTCTTCATGATGACAGCATCATGGATGAGCTTCTTTGCAACGTCTTCAGAGAGCTTGTATGCAGAAGCAACCTGGCTAACATCAGTAGTCTTGAAGTTGGTCTGCATGTAATTGTTGACTTCGTCATCGGTGACGGTAATACCCTTGCTCTGAGCCTCAGCAACAACAAGAGCATTGCGAACATAGCCAATGATCTTATCGGCTGCTGGGACAGCATAGGTGCCGTCAGACTGCTTTGCAGCGTCAAGACCTGAAGTGTTCTCAATAACCTCACGAGCAGTTACTTCTTTGGTCTGACCGTTATAGGTATAAGAAGCAATAGGAGTGTTGAGCTCACCCTCAGAAAGTGTGGTGCGACCGTTCA
>CAJZGX010000136.1:0-2909 GCA_916048235.1 uncultured Atopobium sp. | reverse complement strand
TCAAACTGACTCTCGTACAGATTGGCGTAGAAGCCACCCTTGGCTAAGAGCTCATCGTGGGTGCCGCGTTCGAAAATAGCACCGTCTTTGATGACAAGAATACAATCTGCACCTTGGATGGTTGAGAGCCTGTGAGCAACAACTAGTGAAGTTCTGCCCTTCATGATGGTATCAAACGCCTTTTGTACCAGCTGTTCTGTTCGCGTATCAATGCTTGAAGTCGCCTCGTCCAGAAGCAAAATAGGCGGATTAGCAAGCATAACGCGAGCAATGCACAGAAGCTGCTGCTGGCCCTGAGATAAAGATCCACCAGCCTCTCCTACCATGGTGTCGTAACCCCGAGGAAGCTGCTGGATAAACTCGTGCGCCTGAGCCTTTTGAGCTGCAGCGATAATTTCCTCATCGGTGGCGTCTGGCTTTGCATAACGGATATTCTCTTTGATAGTTCCCTTAAAGAGCCACGTATCCTGTAGCACCATGCCAAACTGCTCTCTCAGCGATGCACGGGTGAGCCTTTGCGTGTTATGTCCGTCTACATAAATTGCGCCAGAATCAATACTATAGAACCTAAGCAGCAAGTTAATAAGGGTAGTTTTACCGCATCCTGTAGGGCCAACAAGAGCAATCTTCTGGCCAGGCTCTGCCTTGAATGAGATGTGGCTGAGCAGCGGGTGCTTGGGATCATAGGAGAACGCCACGTCATCAAACTCAATGGAGCCCTGTGGATTCTGGATGACTTCAGCGTCTACAGGATCAGGCTTGATTTCTTTTGCGTTGAGAAGATCAAAGACTCGACGAGCGCTTGCATAGGCTGTCTGAACCTGTGTGACAACGGCAGAAATGGCGTTAAAAGGCTTCATGTACTGGTTGGCATACGAGAGGAAGCTCTGCACCTGACCAATGGTAAGCACAGAAGGAACGCCCGTCAAAACGCAAATGCAGCCAAGTCCAGCTACCAGTGCATAAATAAAGTTGTTTACCAGACGCGTAGAAGGGTTAGAGAGCGAAGAGGCAAACTGCGCACGCTCTCCTACTACACGGAGCTTCTCGTTAATAGCTTTAAACTGCTCAATAATGGCATCTTTGTGGGCAAAAGCAGTAATGAGTTCCTGGTTAGAGACCATCTCTTCTGCGTATCCGCCTAGCTGGCCCTGATAGCCCTGCTGCTTGCTAAAAGATGAGCTTGCGTATTTGGTAATGGCGGAAGCAACAATAATAGAGAGCGGTGTAGCCAGAGCAACTACAAGGCCCATAGGAATTGACATATAGAACATAAAGCACAAGGTTCCAATGATGGTTACCACGCCCGTAAGGAACTGCGTGAGGCCCTGCTGAAGGCCGTCACCCAGCTGATCAACATCGTTAACTACCCTAGAGAGCAAGTCTCCCTGAGAATGCGTGTCAATGTATGAGAGCGGCAAGTTTGCCACCTTAGCATGAGCTGCGTTTCTGAGATCGCGTGTAACCAGGTAGGTAAGCTTATTAGTAGACCAAGAAGCTAGCCACTGCGTAGCACTTGCAAGCAAAACTACCAGTGAGAGCTGAGCGAGCGTAGGCAAAAGTGCTGCCTCGGCGCCCTGGACCAGCCTGATGAGCTGGTCGATGGCACTACCCACAATGATGGGTACCCAGAGCTGCAGAATAACGGTTGCAATAGATGACACAGACGCCAGAACCAGAAAACCTCCGTGCGGAGAAATCCATGCAGCTAGTCGGCGTGTGACTTCTGCTGCGGACATGGAAATAGCGTCAGCGGAGCCGCCTTTGCCGTGCTCAGGAGCGCTGGATGCGATAGCGGAGGTGCTTCCGCCGGAATACATATCGGCCATTATTCCACCTCCTCAGGACGAAGCTGTGAGAGACAAATCTCTTTATACAGCGGACACGTGGCGAGAAGTTCTTTGTGCGTCCCTAGTCCCACTTGTTTGCCATGGTCAAGAACAAGGATCTTGTCTGCCTGCATAACTGCAGCTACACGCTGAGAAATAATGATGCTTGTAGTGGTTGCACTGAGCTTGCGAAGGGCTGCGCGGAGGTGTGCATCCGTGGCAAAATCAAGTGCGGAAGCAGCGTCGTCCAAGATGACAATACGCGGGTTTCCTACCAGAGCACGAGCAATGGTCAAGCGCTGGCGCTGACCGCCCGAGAAGTTCTTGCCGCCACGTTCAACAATGCTGTCAAGCTGATCGGGTTTCTCGCGCACAAAGTCTGCTGCTTGAGCAACCTCAAGTGCTGACCAGAGCTCTTCATCGGTAGCGTCTGGGTTCTTCCAGCAGAGGTTGGTGCGGATGGTGCCGCTGACCAGTGAGGTGTGCTGTGGAACAAAGCCAATAAGGGAGCGCAGCTGCTCAAAGGTATAGGTTTTGACATCGTGACCAAAGACGCTTACAGAGCCGGTTTCTGTGTCAAAGAGTCGCGGGATGAGGGCGGCAAAACTAGACTTACCCGAGCCTGTACCACCGATGATTCCCAGCGTCTGACCGGCCTGAAGTGAGAGGTTAATGTTAGAAAGAGCCGGCTCTCCTCCACCGTCATAGACAAGTGAGGCATCCTTAAACGCCACAGCAGTTCCGGCAAAGTCGGATTCAGTGAGGTCAAAGCGTTTGTTACCGCTATCGGTAAGAGCAGGTTTGGTGTTAAGAACTTCCATTACGCGTGCAGCAGACGCAGTTCCGCGTGTAATGATAATAACCAGGTTAGCAACGTAGCCAATAGCTAAAAGCGCACTAGTCATATAGCTGACAAGTGCTACCACGGTACCTTGGGATAGCGTACCCGCGGTAATCTGAGGAGCCGCAAGCCAAAGTGTTACGGCAATTCCCAGGTACATGACTAGGAAGGTTGCTGGGTTCAGTAGAGCCGAATAATTTGCAGCATCAGTTGCCGTTTCTGTCTGAGCAAGAACTGCC
>CAJZGX010000135.1:0-2995 GCA_916048235.1 uncultured Atopobium sp. | reverse complement strand
AAATTCGGAGACGAGTACATCCTAAACAAATTCATAGCTGCGCGGGTGCTTATTGCACATTTGAAAGACCATCAGTTGATGATTTCCCATGGTTTGAGGTTGGTCAGAAAGTGCTCATTCAAGAAATAAGTACTGAAGAAAGCAACGTTGAAAGAAGGAGTCGCTATGGCTATAGAAAACTACTCCGTAAAAATTTGCCCCAGATGCGGAGAAAAGCTGTTTCAGGACATGAGAATTTGTTACGGGTGCCTTCTAGACTTCAGCGGTCCAAGCTCACTTGTATGCAATCTCGAAGTATCAAGAAATAAAAGAATTGCCAACCTTCCCTTTATAGAAACTGATGAGTATTTGCTTTCTGAGGAAGTAGGAGAGGAGTGGGATAAAGGCCTGCCACCTGCTTTGTTTGAACTGGATTACTCATATTCACCAGCAGATTAAACAGTACGTGGTATCCTTTAAGAAGAGTTGCGAAAGTAACATAAAGGAGTTTCCATGTATAAAGTCTCGCTTCGCTCTTCTAAAAAGAGCCAGTTTGTAAAGATTGCGCTTTGCATAATGCTTTTGGCTGTTGCGTTTTTAATTACGCCTGCAAGAGCATTTGCGCGCGACCTTTCAATAGATACGGTAAATATTGATGCGACGGTTCAAAAAGACGGAACGTTGCATGTCGTAGAAACTCGTACGTTCTATTTCAATGGTAGTTTTCATGGTGTCTATTGGAATCTTCCAGTTGGAAAGAATAAATACAATGGACAGAACGTTGAAGTAAACATTACTTCAGTTAAGGTTCAGGATAGGCAAGGAACTCGTCAGATTTATAGTAAAGACTCTAGTGGAAATAATTCCAGCTCAGATGAGTATTATGTTCCAACTCAATCAAACAACATGTTGAACTTAAAGATTTATTCAGCGCATGATGATGAGTCAGCACATATCACTATCGAGTATGACATTACTAATGTTGTAACAAACTGGTCGGATACCGCGGAGTTGTACTGGAAGTTTGTATCTGATGGCTGGGATTCTGAGTCTCGAAATGTCACTGCTACTATTCATCTTCCTGTCCCATCAGGACAGTCTATAGTTGCCGGAGATACTGTTCGCGCCTGGGGACATGGTCCACTAGATGCAAATGTTGAAATTACCAACAATGCAGTTGTCTACAAAGTTCCTGGTGTAGGAACTGATGAATTTGCGGAAGCTCGTATTACATTCCCAAGCGATTGGGTTTCTGGGCTAGCTCCTATTCAGCAGAATAAACTGAGCAGCATCTTGTCTGAGGAACAAGCGTGGGCGGATGAAGCAAATCACAAGCGTGATGTTGCAAAAACTCAGGTAGCTCTTATTCTTTATGCGCCATTAGTACTTGCAGCTATCACCGTTGTAGCAGCAATCTTGCTGCGTATTCAATACAAAAAGGTAATGGCTCCTCAGTTTAATGACCTTTACTACAGAGATGTTCCATCTAATGATCACCCGGCAGTTCTTTCTATGCTTTACAACGGTGAGCTGATTAAGGGAGACGCTCTGACAGCAACCCTTATGCACCTTTCGGATTCAAAGTACATTAGCTTGAATAAGACGGTTAGTACAAACTTCCTTGGTATGGAGAAGTCTGATTACTGTCTTACAAAGGTTCAAGACCTTTCAGAAAGCCAGCAGCCTTTCTACCCTGGCAGTTCACTGTCAAATAAGATTGATATCATGGCAATGAGGTTAATCTTTGATAAGGCCGGAGAATCTGGAGCGGTAAACACCACTGTTACTATGAAGCAAATTGGCAAATATGCTTCATCACATCCAGAAGATTTTAATAAGGCATATGAGTCTTGGGAGAGCCCCATCAAGCTTAGCTATGCTGCTAAGTATGGAACAAATAAGATTCCATTCCACGGTAAGGGAATTCTTGGTGCTCTGATTGCTGTTGATGTTCTTGTTGCAGCTGCTGCATTCTTCATGGGTGTTATGGCTGATGTTTCATTTGCCAATCTACTACTACATCTGTTCATTCTTGTCATTGCCGGTCTTGTTGCACTTGTAAACATTGGCTCGTTTGATTTGATGAACAGAGAGGGTGTTGAGACGCTTGCTAAGACTCGTGCGCTAAGAAAGTGGCTTACTGAGTTCACCAATCTACATGAAGCAATCCCTACTGACGTCATTCTTTGGAATAGGCTTCTGGTTATGGCAGTTGCGCTTGGTGTTGCGGATAAGGTTATCGAGCAGCTGAAAGTTGCAATGCCAGAGATGCTCAAAGATCCTCAGTTTATGCCTGTTTATAGCTGGTATTACTATGGAAATGGCATGCGAACCAATGCAATTGAGAGCGTAACCAAGAGTGTTACAGCTGCTCATTCTGTCTCCACGGCAGCGCTCGCTTCTTCTAATTCAAGTTCTGGCGGCGGTTTTGGTGGCGGCTTCTCCGGAGGCGGCGGTGGCGGCTTCGGCGGCGGAGGCGGCGGTGGTGGCTTCTAATGCCATAAGCGCTTCAATAAACATCACAAGAAGCTACGTTTAAAGGTTTTAATTCTCCCCGTGAACTTGTCGGGGAGAATTTCTTTTTTAAGAAAATATGCGATTTTGGCATATTTGAGTTGATAGTTTTACGCTGCATTTATGGAGCAGATATCTAACAGATTAGTGGGCCAGTGTCTTCGCGATTTGCGAAAGAAGCAACGTCTTACTCAAGAGGCGGTTGCTGAGCACCTTGCTGGAGATCAAGCATTCATATCAAAGGTTGAATCAGGCGAGCGTGGCGTTAAACTCGGAGAAGTTTTTTCTTTTGCCGAAGCCTTAGGTATAGAAGCTTCCGAACTTATCGAAGCGTTGCGTACGTATCGATAGCTTTAGTTCATGTTTAACATAAGAGACCTTGTGTAGGATGTGCTTCTTAAAAGAGGCACATCTTTTAAGAACTGCCTCCCATTTCTTGGACATAAGAAATGGGAGGCAGTTCAATCCCTAATGATTGGGAATATAAACCAAGGATGTGACA
>CAJZGX010000134.1:0-3020 GCA_916048235.1 uncultured Atopobium sp. | reverse complement strand
ATTTCATTGAGTTTCTCGTACTGGTTAAGAAGTTCAACACGACTGCTGTCACTGCGAGGATCAACGCCAACGCTCTCAATCTGCTCCTGATAGGTTGCAATGCGCTGCTGGACGGCGCTGCGCTTGGCTGCGTCGTCTTGGTGGGACTGAATGACCCAAGCAATGGCCAGTACACCCACAACCAGAACAGCCGCAAGCAGGCCAAATGCCACCTTACGCAGAGAATCAGAGCCATCTTCAGTTTGCTTGCGTTCAACGGAGCTAGGTCCGCTTGAAACAACAGTGAACTGCGAAGGGTCGAAGTGCGAAATAGCAGTTGAATCAAGGTCATCGGCGGTGAAGACGTTGATGCGATCTGGGTCATTAATGAAGGTCGTAGGCTCCTCGGCAGAAACGTTGGAGTTTGCGATTACGGTGGGGTCTGCGTCAGCATCAGCGTCTGCAACGGTGGTAGAGTCGACGTCAGCGACGGTGGTAGGCGCCTCATCTGGGGAGATGTAGGAGTCGTCAGCTGGTGCCTCTAGGAGTGAGGTTTCTGCAGCAGTGGCATCTTCGTCGTCGAGTGGATACTCTGCCAGGACAGTTGCGTCTGGATCAGCTACGGTTTCAACTGGCTCATCAGCTTCTGCTGGTGCGATGACCTCGGCGGTTGTGGTGGAGTTGTCGGGTGCGGTTTCTGGTGCGGGTTCTGTGGACTCGGCGAGCGCATCGGGTTTCTCGACGTCAGTAGCGTCTGCAACGTCTGCGGCGTCCTCAGCGTTCGCGGCGTCCGCGACGTCAGAAAGCTTCTGTCCGCAGTTGGAACAGAACTTTGCGTGATTGCCAATTTCAGCTCCGCAGTTGGGGCAATTCATAGAGTCGCTCCTTAAATCGCCAGTTAGACTCAGTGGCTTTTAATTACACTGGGTTACTATTGTAGCGTTAACAGGAGAAACGCCAAAATGTTTTTAGTTTTGAGGGCGGCTATGCGCGTTTAGTGACATGCGATGTAGATTCGCTTCGCGTGTTCAGGCCCGCTGCTTAGAGCAGAGAAACGCCTGCTTCTGCACAGCGATCTTCGGTCTGCTTATCCCAGATAGATGCTTGCACCTCTCCGACGTGCGCTTTTTCAAGTAGCAGCATGCAGAGACGGCTCTGACCGATGCCGCCGCCGATGGTAAAGGGCAGCTCGCCGTCAATGAGCATCTTATGGAACGGCAGCTCAAGGCGGTCTTCGCATCCAGCGATTGCTAGCTGCGACTTAAGTGCCTCAGCGTCAACACGAATGCCCATGCTGCTGATCTCTACCGCACAGTCCAAGGTCTCATCCCAGAACAGCAGGTCACCGTTAAGTGACCAGTCATCGTAGTCGGGAGATCTAAAGTCGTGAGGCTGGCCGGAGTTCAAAGCACCGCCAATGCCCACGATAAACGTAGTTGGATGCTCGCGAACAAACAGATCTTCTCGCTGTTTAGGCGTTTGAGTGGGGTAGAGGTCCTCAAGCTCCTGCGAGGTTACGAAGGTAACTTCGCGACTGAGCTGCGTGTTGAGCTGTGGATAGTGCCACTTGAGCTCGTCGAGCGTGCCACAGATTGCCTCGACAATGCGACAGACAGCGTCTTCCAGCGTGTCGGTATTGCGCTCATCCCGCGTGATGATGCGTTCCCAGTCCCACTGGTCCACGTAAATGGAGTGCAGGTTATCGGGCTGTTCGTCACGACGGATAGCGTTCATGTCGCAGACCAGACCACGACCGACGGCAAAGTTGTAGCGCCAGAGTGCATAACGCTTCCATTTTGCGAGCGACTGAACTACCTCGGCGTTCTTGCCTACGTTTGGCAGGTCAAAAGCAACCGGATGCTCGACGCCATTGAGGTTGTCATTCATGCCGGTAAGCGGGTCAACAATCAGCGGAGCAGTGACGCGCGACAGCTTCAGCGCAGCGCACAGCTTGGTCAAAAACACGTTCTTGACCTGCTCAATGGCTTTCTGCGTATCGTAAAGCGAAAGGCTTGAACGGTAGCCCTCGGGAATCTTGGTCATGTGGTCTCCTTGCAAGAGAACGCTAAAAATTTGATTGCGCTGATTTTGCCTTCTTTCCACAACCCTTTGGCGAGAAACCCGTGTGATTTAACCGTTTTGTCAAAAAGACGAGTGCAGGTCGACTGCAATAGCAAAAATCATGCAGGTTATTGTGGGATTGCGACTTTAAACATTACATCTCAAAAATTTTAGAAAGTTTGTATATCCCATCCAAAGAGGGGAATATAGATACTAAATAGTAATCATTCCTATTTAGTAGGAACCAGATAGAAAGGTTTTAACTATGCTAAACGATAAGCTCAATGTTCTTCTCGCCAACTACGCTGTTGAGGCTCATAAGATTCACAACTTCCATTGGTACGTCAGCGGTTCTTCTTTCTACAACGTTCACACCGACCTCGACGAGGTTTACGGTGCAATGTATGACCAGCTTGACGAGGTTGCCGAGCTCATCCTGATGAACGACGGCTCTCCACTGGGCTCCATGGATTCCTTCCTCAAGAACGCAACTCTTTCCGAGGCTGCAGAGGGCTTCAAGAATCCACAGGATATTTACCAGGCCATTCTTGCTGACTACGAGGCAATTCGTACACTCGCAATAGAGATCAAGAAGGATGCAGACGCTGAGGACAACTTCCTTGTTTCCGCAGCAATGGACGAGCACATCGCTCTTCTCTCCAAGACCATTTGGATGATTAAGCAGTCCAACAAGTAAGTTTGGCAAATACCCAGCCGGTTCAAACGGTCGGCTAAACGTTGTGTTTCTTTCTTTCCCTATGTTCTGAAAATGCCGTCGGGTTTCCGGCGGCATTTTTTGTGGGCGCATCTGATCCAAAACCGATGCAATTATGTGCCGAGACTATTGCGTGTAGATTTTTGGAGCTCGATTAATCCAAAAGTGAACTAATTATGTGTCGAGAAGAACGATTTTGATCCAAAACCCACGTAATAATGTGCCTCTCGGCACATTATTACCCCACTTTTGGATCAAGCGGACA
>CAJZGX010000133.1:0-3021 GCA_916048235.1 uncultured Atopobium sp. | reverse complement strand
GTCCTCAGTAACAACACCAAAGTCCTCAAGGCGGATACCAAACTTACCAGGCAGGTAAATGCCAGGCTCATCGGTAACAACAGAACCTGCTGCAATTACCTTGTTCCAACGAGGATTGAAGAATGGGCGCTCGTGAATCTCAACGCCAACACCGTGACCAAGGCCGTGACCAAAGTACTCGCCGTAACCAGCCTCAGAGATAACCTTAACTGCAAGGTTGTGGATGTCAGAGCCAGTTACACCTGCATGGATAGCTGCAGCGCAAGTCTCATTTGCCTTGCGAACAACGTCAAAGACGTGCTGCTGCTCCTCGGAAGGTGCACCAACAACAACGGTACGGGTCATGTCTGAGTGGTAATCCAGGTAGCCTGCACCGTAGTCCATAACAATCATGTCGCCTGTCTGAACCACGCGCTCGCCTGGCTGTGCGTGAGGATTAGCACCATTAGGGCCAGAAGCAATGATGGAATCAAAGGAGAGAGCATCTGCGCCGTTAGAGAGCATATAGTTCTCAAGCTCAGCACGAATCTGCTGCTCAGTGAGGCCTGGCTTGATGTACTCACAGATGTGGAGGAATGCCTTGTCAGTGATTGACTGAGCATGCTTCATAAGCTCAATCTCTGCTGGGTCTTTAACAATACGCAGCTCAGCAATATCGCCATGCATACGTGGAAGTAGAGCAGCAATAGAGTGATCACGCAATGCCTGCTCAAGGCCATCAAAGAAAGCAAGATCAACGGTGTCCTCAATAGCAACTACGCGAGCACGAGCCTCAGCAATATGAGTGGCAACCCACTCGGTAGGAGTAGTGACTTCCTGGTCAAACTTCCATGGAGAATCAGCACCAAGGCGCTCCAGGAATGTGTTGTAGTAACGAGAGTCAGTGTGCATGAAGAGCTCATCCTGCGTAATAAATGCAGTATGCGCCTGCTCAAAGTCAAAGACACGCTCAGCGTCAGTCAACCAACGAAGGTCTGGGTTGTGACGTAGAACAACAGCGTCATAACCTCTCTGAGCCATTACCTCGCGAAAGCGCGCAACGCGCTTTGCTGCTGCCTGTAAATCTGCCATTTCAAATCCCTTCTCGAGATGTTTACAACAAAGAGTTGCACCTTGTGGAGTCGCCTCAACAAACAGGCTCCTTACTGCAAGATGCAGCGCTTTAATACGAAGCGTGAGCCTCACACCAAGCGCGGGCATGCTCGGCGAGAAGTTCCTCGTCGACCGATGCTAATCTTACCCTTCCAATAGACATTGGAATCGGCAACATAAAACGATTAGTAGAACGGAAACATTCTTGTTTGAGCGCTTCAATAAGCTGCTCAGAAGTAATGTC
The DNA here is from genome assembly GCA_916048235.1 of uncultured Atopobium sp. Lineage (GTDB taxonomy): Bacteria > Actinomycetota > Coriobacteriia > Coriobacteriales > Atopobiaceae > Lancefieldella. The sequence continues at coordinate 1,685 of CAJZGX010000133.1, read as the reverse complement.
ACAGGTGACAAAACCAATATTCAAGCGCTCAAGAATCTCGTCTTGGGCAAGCATATCGTCAAAAGAAAGCGCCTCTTTAGCTACTGCAATTCTTGCCGAGAAACGCAGTGCGTCTGCATAAAGTGCAGAAAGAGGCTGATCAGCTGGGATGAGCGGGCGAAGTGCCTCCACAAAAACCCAGCCGTAAGGGACAGACTGCTGAATTGCAATAGCGGAAGAATCAGAGAGACGGCCACGGGTCTTAGTAGACTCTGCCAGCTGTTCTGCAACTATATCGGCAACTCCAGAGGAGAGGTTATCTGCTCTATCCCAAATGCGACCAAACTCCGCCTCGTTATCAGACATAGCCGTTGCAACCATACATACCTGGGCAACCTTAGCGTTGTCATCGCAAAGGTCCATAACCTCAAGATCTGCAAAGCAGAAACGAGCACAAGGCTTAGTGGTAACAAGACGCTGATGTTCAGCGTCAGTATCAAGCGCGCGAGGAGTAATAGACGAGACAATAACTGCTGCTAAATCAAGCGGAACAGTAGCAAGGGAGACTCCCCCACACCACCTGTTTGCCACGTGGTTAGCAAGAGAAATGACGCCCTCGTGGCCCACGGCAACTACCAGATCATCAGCTGTCAGGTGCATTTCTGCCAAAGCAGACAATACCTGTGCCTCAGTTGCCACGGTAGTTGCTGCTTTGCCATCTTCTACATCTACACGAGTGACGAGAAAACCAATGGTGGTGAGGTCTCTACGCAGAAGCTCAGCAAGGTCTTCGTCTGCCTGATTGCTGACAAGAAAAGCACAGCGATGAGGTCTTCCCACTGCGGTTCTGAGCTCAGTACCAAAGTTTGAAAGAACGCCTGCACCAGAACGAAGTGCAATAGAGCCACCAGGAATAGAAACCCACTGTTTAATCTGAACAGGTGGCAATTCCTCTTCAAGCTCAGCCTGGACATTGTCACTCATAGAAGACCTCTTTCCCAAAGCAGCTTGCCAGAATCAATGGCTACCTGCTCAAACGTTTTCTCACGAATATCAATAGTAATGTCAGCAGCGGCCTCATAACGTGGACGCAGGCGTCTATAGAGCTGAGTGGCGTTTTCAAAGCTTCCCAGATCAGGACGCCTATCCGTGCGCTGAATTTGACGAAGCGAGTCAGAAAGATCGCCGTCGAGAAACACGATGACTCCCATCTCACGCATAAGCGCAAGATTGACGTCCTTCTCGACAATTCCACCGCCGCAGCTTACGAGCAGTGACTTCTTAGACTTAAGCGTGTGCAAAACCTCAGTTTCTGCCTGCCTAAAAAGCTCTTCACCGTCATCTTCGTAGATTTCTGCCAGTGATTTACCTGCTATACGCTCTGCTAGGCGATCGGTGTCAACATAACGACGGTGAAACAGCTCGCCCAAATTACGTGCGAGTGTGGACTTTCCGGCACCCAGAAAGCCTACAAAAAAGATATGATCACAGCCCTCATGTACAACGTATCTTGAATCGCGAAGCTCCATACTCCTCCAGCCTTTCAAGATGATTCTATCATCGAGTTGGAGCAAGTAAACTAAAGCCGTCTTGTTATGACGTAAAAGTTACATTTTTTAAAATGCGGCGCTCTACGTGACGAATGATATTGGTGTACCAAAGATCCTCATTGGACTGCGGCTTTACCAAAATAGTTGAAACACCAG
>CAJZGX010000132.1:0-3030 GCA_916048235.1 uncultured Atopobium sp. | reverse complement strand
TCTTCTTTAGTTAGCATTGCAAACTTCTTTCTCTTCGTCTTTGAGCCATACTGCAAACGCTCCAACGAGTCCATATGCGATTAAGGCATATCTAAAAGCCATTAGGTATGCCACGTTATGTGGCTCAAAAATGCCCAGGCAATCCGCTGTGAAGTAGACAAGCAAGGGCAGAAGAGTCACAAGGATTATTCTTTTTTTCATGGGTTATTCCTTAGATTGTAAGCCGTAGAGGCTTAAGAGAATCCGTCTATTGATGAGCCATCGTTTTCCGGCCTTCTTGGCATACACCTCCCCTCTTGCGCACATCTTGCGCATCGTGGAAATGGGTATGCCTAATAGTTGAGAAGCCTGTTCAACGGTTATAAGCTCAGTGTTTCGCAAGCTCTCCATAAGAGCTAATTAATGAGTGGGGCTGTACAGTAAGCGTTAACGCACCAGTCAAAGCCTTTCTGCGTCATCCTGGCATAAGGCTCATTAGACTTGCCGTCTCGACGAGTGCTCATGATCTGTACGAATCTTCCCGTCTCAATTCCCTTCTTTGTAGGGGCTTTACCCACACGGCAAATCAAACCATCAGCGCGAAGAAGGGCAAAAAGACGTTTGCGGTTTATCTGAGGGTCGTATTGCGAAAGGTATCGAGCGGCATCCGTAATTGTCATCGTGCCTTTGACGTTAATAACTGTGTCATACATACCAGCTTTTGGAGCGAGCTCGTCAATCTTGGCGCCTTGCTCGATGATGGTTGTATCCTTCTCATAGAGCTGACGTTGCTGCTCTTTAAGTTGTGCATCCTTGCGCTGGATTGCTTCATTTGCGACTAGAACCGCACGAGCGAGAAGGTCTTCATTGCTTTCTGATCCATCTGTGGCGATGTAGCCGCCAGAGCGCCGAATTGACGGAAGTACTTCATGCGTGACCCAGCGCCGAAAAGGCTTTGCTTCTGGCTTACGACTTCTGAGCACAAGATTATATAAACCAGCTTCAGACACAATGAGCGGAGATCGTCCAGGCTTTTTATAAACCTCGATAGTATCGAGGTTTGAAACTTCATCACATTCAAGAACTGACCGAACATCTTTAACATCAGTCCCAAGAGCTCTACACACATCTTGAGCAATAAACCATGGTTCACCGTCAAGATCTTTGAGGGCTCTTAGCTCACCAAATTGTTGCGAACTAAAAACCTGTATACTTGTATCGTCCATTTCAACTCCTTAAAGTTTTTTTGACACGCTCTCCCACGTTGCCCCGTGAGGAGGGCACTTTTATCTTGTTAATAAATAAGACCTGCGAAACAAAGGGCAAACACTGCGATGCACAAGCCAACGACGCTTGTCATCTTTGAGCAGGCAAAAATACAATAAACTGAAAACATAAGTGATAGAACAGATACCAAACACGAAAGCATACGGATTGGATGTTTTCTAATTGATAACTTAAGTTCTATACAAAAAGCAGCTACTTTTTCTAATGACATTTTGCCCACCTTTTTAAGGCTTCATTTGCTTCTTGATCCGTTTCAAAACTACCAAGAAACCAAAGATTTCCACTGTCTTCCCTGGCGTAATAAGCATCGTTAAAACAACTCTTTATAAGTGATGCTTTCTTAATGCGCGATATTGTTGTGTGAGGCGGTTTAGCCTTTTCTGGTTCGAGCTTATGCGTGGCTTTAGGCTCCCAGTAGTATGACCACGCTGAGCCAGTATTTTGAGGAATTGGCATTTTTTCTCAGATCTCCATAGAAAATAGAGCTCTTTGTTTTAATAACGAAAGAGCAAAACTTCTGCAGGACTTTACATAGAATCAAAGCGTCTATGCCCGCTCTGTACGTCTGAAGTCCCTTGACGTAGCGAGTCACAAGACTCTACATGGTTAACGCGATGACCATGCAACGTTTTTACCGCTACTATTCACGGCTAAGCTTTATTTCTCCAGGTACTCGTAAAACTCAAAGTTTGAGTAAGCTTTTGTAAGTTTCCCTAGGACGTTTTGCGTCTATCTTGTTTACAAGGTACATAGTGCGTGAAAGTGCTTAGTTACTTAACATGTGATTCGTGTACGGTAATTACCTATGCCAAGTAAGTAATCAGGAGTGCAGTTATAAAGCCTTGCCAGCTTCATAAGATTTTCTGAAAGAGGGGTATTCTTGCCAGACTCCCAGCGTAAAAGTGTGTTCGTTGAAACGCCAATTCTTTTAGCAGCTTCACTTGCAGACAGTCCACACCTTGCTCTTTCAGCTTTCATGTTCATTCTCATAGTAAGCACCTCCTTTCAAATACACATATTCTGTGTGTTAACGATGTTAATAATACACACAAAATGTGTTTGATACAACACAAAAAGTGTGTAATTATTATGAAGACAATATAATGCGTGTAACTGAAGGTGAGCGGTAATGAAATACCAAATTGCTGAAGCACGTAAGCTTAGAAATATTACGCAAGCTGAATTAGCTGAGAAAATGGGAACCACTCAGCAGACAGTTCAAAGATATGAGACTAACCAAGTTAACATCCGCATGGATAAGATGATTGAAATGTCCGAAATCTTGAATGTGAGCCTGGCATACCTTCTTGGAATGTCTAGTAGTCCAGAGATATCAGAAGTTTCTGATATGGCACCTGTTCCACTCTTAGGCTCAATAGCTGCGGGCACCCCTATTGAAATGATTAGCGTTGATGAGACTTATGACATCCCAGCAGACATTCATGAGAGATATCCGCAAGCTTTTCTTTTAAAAGTTGTCGGTGAGTCCATGAACCGTGTTCTTCCTAATGGTTGTTATGCACTTATTAACCCATGTAAAGAAGAAATTAAGCCTATGAAGGCATATGCAGTGTGTGTGAATGGCTTTGATGCAACTATTAAACGAGTAAAGCCTCTATCGAATGGCTATGAGCTAATCCCAGACAGCATAGATCCTACATTTAGACCACAAATATTTGACTTTAATGAGATTGACACGCAGCCAATTTCGATTATTGGTGAAGTTATTTGGTATTTAGTTCCATTCGGATTTGAAATCTAAAG
>CAJZGX010000131.1:0-3068 GCA_916048235.1 uncultured Atopobium sp. | reverse complement strand
TCAAAGCAAGTGCAACGTTTGGTGATGGTAGACTTCCCAAGGGCACTTCCAACCCAGACGCTTACGTGGCCTTAAATTGAGTTCATTATATACTGCCTCAATCTCTCTATCACTAATCGATGAGAGGTCTGTGCCTTTTGGAAAATACTCTCTGATGAGACCGTTAGTATTTTCATTAGTACCTCTTTGCCAGGGATGATGTGGAAGACAGAAGTAGATACTTACTCCAATAGCTTCTTGAAGCTCTGCTGCTCGAGCAAACTCAGATCCACGATCAAGCGTTATGGTTTTTACTACCTCACCTCTCAAAGCTTGCTGTATAGCTACATTGACATCGGCACTAGACCCTGATGCAGCTTTGCCACCAACAAGGTAGCCGCTCATACGGTCAACTTGTGTGACCAGGCGTGGCCCTTTGGCCTTACCGATGACGGTATCACCTTCCCAGTCTCCAATGCGTTGGCGATCTGCAACCTCTTTTGGTCTTTCGACAAGTTCATGAGTTATCCGTATTTTTCCTCTGCGCTCTATGAGGTGTTTTGTATGCCGTCGTTTACCTCGGTGTCTAAGTCTTCTACGTACAGACTGTACACCTGGAAGTTCACAGTCTAGTTTTCCTGAGTGTATGGCTCTATATATAGTGCTACAGCTGACAGGAGCGTATGAAAGTTCTAAGTGCAGTCTTCCTGCAATCTGCTCAGGTGAGAAGTGGCGACTACAGATAAGAAAGACAATACGTGCACGAAGGTTTGGATCATCGAGTAGGGTGCGTTTCTTGCAAGCCTGGCGTCGAACATCGGTTTTTCTCTGGGCAGTCGAAGCCCTATAGCACAGATGCGCCACTCCAATGATTGTCCAACCGTTTCTTTTAATCTCCCGTGAAATACTTGATTTGTTTCGTCCGAGCTTACGAGCAATCTGGCTTATACTTTCATGATTTTTCCAGCAGACCATAATGTCTTCGCGCTCTTCAATGCTAAGATGGCTATAGTGACCCATGGAAATCCTTTCAATGATCGTTGTCGTAAGCGCCATTGTAGACCCATGGGTCACTACCTTGTCTTTTGTTGTTGCACTAGCAATGAGAATTCAAGCCGGAAAAAAGAAGGACGCAGATGCCAGAAGCATCTACGCCCTTCTCGCCCAATAAAGGGGGAGTGGATTACTCTTCAACCTCAAGAAGCTCAATGTTAAAGTTAAGGTCTTTACCAGCCATTGGATGGTTGGTGTCAAAGACAATGGTGGTGCCATCGTTTGAGACTACTGTTGCCATAACAGGATATCCTTCAGGGGTGCCTAGAGTGACCTGCTGACCTGCAACAAGACTCTCCGATCCAGGAAGTTGAGCTACAGGAACAGGCTGTACTGCCTCCTCATGGCGCTCACCATAAGCTTCAGCTGCTGGAATATGGATATCAACAATCTGTCCGATGGTCATATCTTTGACAGCCTTGTCAAAACCAGGAATCATCTGACCAGCCATACAGGTGAATGCTAGCGGCTCATTACGATCGCGGGAAGAGTCAAACTTAGTTCCATCATCAAGGGTACCTACGTAGTGGACTTTTACCTTTTTACCTTCGTTACTCATGAAACTCCAATCGTTAAAAACATATCTTTGGCATTCTACCCAAGAGTGACGCAAATCAACCTTTGAATGATAAAGGTATAAAATACTTTACATTCAGTTTGAAAGGTTTGTAATGGAAGCTCGCTTAGCTCCTCATAATTTTATCGGTGTATTTGACTCGGGCGTTGGTGGCATGAGCGTGCTTAAACACCTTGTTGCCCAAATGCCTCACGAGGAATTTCATTATTTTGGCGATTCTGCATTTGCTCCTTATGGCACTAAACCAAAAGCGCAGATTGCCCAGCGCTCTGCGGCTATTGCTAAAAAGTTTATCGATGAGGGTGCTAAAGCGCTGGTTATAGCCTGCAATACTGCTACAGCTGCTGCTGCAGACGAGCTGAGGGCAACCTATCCTCATGTACCTATTGTGGGTGTTGAGCCAGCTCTTAAGCCTGCAGTAACTGCATATCCCCATGGAACAGTGGTTGTTCTGGCTACAAAAGCAACGCTCTCTTTGCAGAAGTACCACAATCTTGAGTCGCGCCTGCATCCTTCTGCAAAGGTTATCTCTATTCCAGGAGAAGGCCTGGTGGAGCTTATTGAATCTGGTCAGGCTGATTCAGAACAGATGCATAAACGACTGGCCGAGCTTTTGGGAAATTATGCTGGCCAGGTAGATGCTGTGGTTCTTGGGTGTACTCATTACCCCTTTATCAAGAAGCAAATTAGCTCTGTTTTAGGAGATGTAGAATTTTTTGACGGTGGCGCAGGCGCCGCTCATCAGCTCAAGCGTTTGCTTGGACAGGCAAACTTGCTTGCTTCTGCAGATACCGCTGCCGACAAGAACAATGGCGCTGTAGAGCCTGATATTTTATTCTCATCAAGCATAGATACTCCTGAAGAATTGAAGTTCTACCAGGAGTTCTTCTCGCAAGAGATGTAGGCGTGGCTGGGTAAACGTATTACTTGAGCTTAGTCTCAAGCCACTTTTTGAGTATTACAGCGTTGTTGTACGTAGTATCTTTGTCCGAGAAAAGCAGCGTTACGGTAGATTGATTTAGCTTTTTAAGCTGTTCAACAAAGGCATCTGCGTCAGGATTGCTGTCAAGTTCAGCTGTATAGGTGGACACAAAGCTGTCAAAGCGCTCAGGATCGTGGTTGAATGCTTTTCTGCACTCAGTAGTAGGAGCAATAGTTTTAGCCCATTCATCAGCGTGTAGGTTCTCTTTTTTGATACCACGAGGCCACAGTCTATCTACCAGCACGCGATACCCATCGTCAGCTTCTGGTGCATCGTAAGTCCTCTTAAGTTTGATATTCATTGTTGCTCCCTTCAGCTCATGTACGTTATACCGCAAAATATCTATTCGGTTACAAACTATTTAATAGGACTAGGTATTCATATCTGCATGTTTATGATGAAGTTCATTCTTTAAAACCCACGGAGAAAGGAAAGCCATGGCAAACTCAGTGGAGAAGAAAGACATCGATTGGACAG
>CAJZGX010000130.1:0-3122 GCA_916048235.1 uncultured Atopobium sp. | reverse complement strand
GGGTATAAAGTAAGCCGCAGTAGACTTTCTAAACTTATACGAGAGGAGCCCGTATGGCACAGGTTCTTGATTTAAGCAAATCCGTTTATGAGATTTGCACTAAGTATCCCGTCATTAAAGGCCTCATGGCAGAAAACGGCTTTGCCGAGATTACCGAGCCAGGCCGTCTGCAGACCATGGGACGCTTTATGACCATCCCTAAAGGCTGCGACCACAAAGGCGTAGACCTTGAGGAGCTCAAAGCAATCTTCCGCTCTCACGGCTTTACCATTCTTGGTGATGAGGAGCCTGCAGCAGCAGAAACCCCAGCTGACGAGAAACCCGCAGAGGCAGAGAACGCATCTATCGCGCAGACTCCAGAGGAGCGCAGAGCTCTTATCGCCCAGTATCTTGAGCGCCTCAACGACGGTGAGGACATCGAGGCTGTTCGCGAGGACTTTACCCGTAACTTCAAGGACGTCTCTGGCTCAGAGATCTCTAACGCTGAACAGGAGCTCATTGCTGGCGGTGTTCCTATGGAGAAGGTCCTGAAGCTCTGTGACGTTCACGCCGCTCTCTTTGAAGGCAAGGTTTCTTGCGCACCAACAGGTGCTGTTGAAGAGACTCCTGGCCATCCTGTTTGGACCATGCGCCAAGAGAACGACCGCATTCTTGCCTTTATCCACGACCGCGTTGCTCCAGATGTGAAGCGTGCTCGTACGCTTACCGAGTCTTCCAGCAACGAAGAGTGCGCTGGTGTTGCAGCAATTCTAAAAGCTGATATGGACGCCTTTGACGAGGTCTTTGTTCACTACAAGCGCAAGGAAGAGCTGCTCTTCCCTCATCTTGAGCGCCACGATATCACTGGTCCTTCAAAGGTTATGTGGGGTAAAGACGACGAGGTAAGAAACGCTGTTAACGGTGCAGAAGCTCTGCTCGAGACTGCATACGGCCAGTATGATGCAGGCCTTATGGCAGCCGTTGCTGACTATCTGGATGAGGCTATTGAGGGTGCTGAGTCCATGGCATCCAAGGAAGAAAACGTCCTCATTCCACTTTCTCTTGAACACCTAAGCGCCACCCAGTGGACCCAGATTGCCGCTGAGGAGAACGAGTTTGGTCACGCATTTGGCGTCAATCCTCCTTCATGGCACGCAGATCCTCTTGAGCTTGCAAACGACAAGCTTAAAGAGATGGAAGCCGCAGCCGCTATGGACGAGAATAACGCTGAAGCAGAAGAGGAAGTAATTTCTGCTGACGGTAAGGTCAAGCTCTCTACCGGTGAGTTCACCATTCCGCAGCTTGAGGCTGTCTTTGCAACCATTCCGCTTGACATTACCTTTGTTGATGCAGATGACAAGACACGTTACTTCAGCCACGGCGACACCCGTGCTTTCCCTCGTCCTAAGAGCTGCCTTGGCCGCGACGTATATGACTGCCATCCACCAAAGAGCCAGGAAGCTGTTCGTCGCATCCTCACCGAGTTCAGGAGCGGTCGTAGCGACTCCTCCGAGTTCTGGTTTGAGGTAAGAGATAAGTTCCTCTACGTCCGTTACTTTGCTGTTCGCGATGAAGAGGGTAACTACCTGGGTGCTCTTGAGACTACTCAGGACATCGGACCAATCCGCGCTCTTGAGGGCGAGAACCGCAGAGGCTCTGACAGCTAAGATCTTGCGCGCGTAAAACCCTGAGTTACCTTTCAAAAATTTTGTGCGACTCGGTAGGCGATGTGTCCTTTTTAAGGCACATCGCCTACACTATTTCTGGCCAAAAGAGAGGAGCCTCAGTGCTACAACGTTTACTAGGCACTAAGTATGCATACGCCATTGTTGCAACTTGTATTGTCATCATGTTTTTGCCGTGCTCCATTATTCTGACGTGCTTCGGCATCTTCATCACACCAGTTTCACAATACTTTGGCGTACCCCGCGTTGCCTTCTCTGCGGTCTTCTCGGTACTCTGCATTGCCATGACAATAGTTTTGCCGTTCATAGGCAAGTTCTATAAAACGCACGATACTCGCCTGGTACTCTCTGCAAGCGTTATCATCTGCGCAATCTCATATGGAGCTATGTCAGCCTCTCAAGAGATTTGGCATTTCTATCTCTGCGCGGTGGGACTTGGTATTGGCGTTCCTGCGCTTATGTTCTTGTGCGTCCCTGCCCTTATCAACGATTGGTTTGACCAGCGCGTTGGCACCTTTATGGGTCTCTGCTTTGCATTCACCGGCATTGGTGGCACTGTCTTTAACCCCATCGGATCTGCCATCATCTCGTCTGGTCCTGAAGGCTGGCGTGCCTGCTATCTGATTTTTGCCCTGGTCATGCTTGTTGGAACACTTCCCTTTACCCTTTTTGTAGTGCGCAAGAAACCCCAAGACCTTGGTCTTACACCTCTTACCTTCTCCTCTACTGACGAGAAAACCGTTGAAGTTGCAGAGGTTTCTGCCAACGACATCTCTGCTGATGACGCAATGAAATACCCAGAGTTTTATATGGTTGCTGCGTTTTACGCACTCATTACCTTTAACCAGCAAATCTCTCAGTACTTCCCTAGCTATGCTGCAACGTTCGCAGAAACCGCTCCTGCCATTGCCGCTGCCACAGGCCTTCTTGCTGGAACAACTATGCTGGGTCAAGCAATTGGAAAAGTGCTGTTGGGAGTCTTGAGCGATATCTCTGTGAAGCTTGCTTGCTTTGTAGGAATTATCTCAGGCATTGTTGGCTTACTTATGCTGGGAATTAAGCTTCCAGTGTTACCGCTCTTGCTTGCAGGGACCTTCCTTTTTGGAATTGCCTATGCCCTTACAACAGTCGGCTCACCACTTTTGGTGCGTGCTGTCTTTGGCAAAAAAGATTCCACTCTTATCTACTCAAGAATTGCAGGCGTAAGCTGCTTTGTCTCAGCTTGTGCACTCATTATTTGGAGCTTGATTGTAGACGGCTCAGCTCACGGTTTCTTGGTACTCTTTGGTATTGGAATTGCCTTGATGAGCAGCTGCCTAGCACTTGCGCTTACCGCGCTTAAGCGTGCTGGCAAACGAGCATAAGATTATCTGGCTCTGTTGGGTCTGCTTCTGGATTTTGAGAATGAATTAAACCAAAGAAACCTTTAGATACCACTAATAGTCAAGTGTGTATTAA
>CAJZGX010000129.1:0-3284 GCA_916048235.1 uncultured Atopobium sp. | reverse complement strand
AGAATCGTAAAGCTCTTCTTCTGGTGCTTGCGGTGCAGTGAATGAAGGCTGGCCCTGCGCTGTGGTAGCTGCTGTTTGAGACTTTGAAAGGAACTCAATCTCATCTACAACAACCTCTAGTTTGCTGCGATGCTGACCGTCCTTTGTTTCCCATGAACTGTAATGCAGCTTTCCATCAATAGAAACCTTTGCACCCTTGGAAATAAAGCGTGAAAGAGCTTCAGCACGTTGACCAAAAACAATGCAGTCAATGAAGTTAGGAACATTCTCCCATTTGCCCGTTTGCGGATTCTTGCGGCGGTCATTAACAGCAACGCCAAAAGAAAGGATATTTGTTCCTCCTGCCGTAGAGCGGAGCTCCGGATCTCTTGTAAGGTTTCCGGAGATATTAACGTGGTTAATTGACATATTGAACTCCTAAAAATACTTATCGATTATCTTCTCGACATCCATTACACGCGGTAAATACGAGTAATTAGACATTTCCCAAACAAGAAACTTATGAGGAAAGCCTCTAATATCGTCACCATATAAAACTGAAACCCAGTTACCACGAGACTTAAAATAGATGTGCTCGACACAAGCGTTACTGCGGTCAGTCCAGGTCTTGCCATAACGCTCTAAAGCGTCACACAATTCTTGACAATACTTACTTCTCTTCACGTCTACCGAGCACCTCCAGAATCTCTTCAGGCGTTCTAGGCGTCTTAAACGTGTAATCATCTGTTGAATAAATAATAGAGACCTCAAGCTTTGATGGAAAATCCGACATGCCTCCAAATCCAATACCATCTAGCGTGGCGTAGTAAGGATACATACAACACAGTACTGAATCATCATCTAGCGGAATCCAAGTTCGCTCAGCTTTAGAGTCAGAATGATCTTCCCAGGAAATATTTTGGACATCGAGCAACCTGCGTAGATCCTTTGTAACTTCACTAATTGCCATACTAAATATCTGCCTTTCTCTAATTGTCTGATAATTACTTCTTATCTAGCACTCACTAAGGGATAAAAAGAATTTCCAAGTTGAATGAACGTTTTTTGTAGAAATCAACTTGATTAAAATTTGATGATTGCAACAAATTGCAACAAGCCTTTAAAGCATGGAGCGATTAGAGTTCTCTTTGTTCAATGGTTCTCAGAGCGTCTCCAAACGCTTCTGCCGCTCCCCGGTCACGTCCAGGAAGCAAATGAGAATAGATTCTCAATGTCGTTGCTGGGTCGGCGTGGCCAAGACGCTCTGAGAGGGTCTTTAGGTCAACACCGCTTGCCAAACACCAAGAAGCGTGAGTATGTCTGAGTGAGTGGAACGTGATGCCTTGAGGTAGCTGAAGTGTGCGTCTCATGCGGGTAAATGACCTCGAGACGCTCGTAGGGCGCATGTATGAACCATCAAGACTAATTAACGGTGTAGAAGACTCAACAAAGGCAATATGAGCTTGCTGAAGCTTCATGTAATCGCTAATAAAGCTGATGTCCAAATCAGTAATAGCTATGTTTCTTGATCTCTTGCCTTTAGTGGACTCTCGCCTATATGGCTTTCTGTAAGACTCTTCAATGACGGTACCAGATACGTGGATATACTTATATAACATGTTTACATCACTGTATCTAATAGCGCAGACCTCACCGCAGCGCATGCCAGTTACCAACGAAAGCCAAGCAGCAAATGCACAAACAACAAGGGAATTAAACTCATTCTCTTGGATGGCTGTAACAATCCTAGAATTAATAAGTGCGCTTATTCCAGCAAACCCCCATTCCTCAATGGAAACAGCTTCATGTACTTCCCTGGACGGCTTAGCCACGTTAATAAGCGGGTTATAATCGCATATTCCAGCAGAAACAAAATAATTGTAAGCACCTCTCAAGAACTGATGCAGGTTGATTACACTGTTTCGAGAGAGCCCTTTCTTCAATAGATCCTGTTCAAAAGAGGTAAATAAAGAGGATGTAATACTTCTTACATCCTCTTTGCCAAGTCTCCCATTGATATGGTTTCTAATAAATCCTTCGTGCTGCCTTGTAGTGTTAGGGCTGGCGCCATTCCTGCGCTTAATCGACACATATTCAAGAAGCAAGTCAGTAAGCTGAGTACTTTTTACTTTGCCATCTGACGTAATATGTGAAGCCCACATAGTGGCTAATTCTTCGGCCTCTTTCTGTGTCTTTGCCGCAGGAAAGCTTGCATATGGTTGGATAATTTTACCTTTAAGGTTTCTTCCAAGATACAAGCGACAACACCAAATGCCGTTCGAATTTAGTCGAACTTTTATTGAGCAGTTCATTAGTACCGCTCCATATACACGCCTTTGAAACGTCGCCACTCAAGGATCAAGCCAATAGCATTCGCTTTTCTTGAGCCGTCATATCCCAGGCAAATACCTTCATCCTCAGCAAGTGCCTTGATCTCCTTCATTGTCATCTTCTCAAGACGCTCTCTGTCTTCTGCTTCGGTAATCATTAGTGCTCCTTTTGACCTAGCTCCAAGCCGACGTAAACAAGAAAGCCACCTACAAACGCACCACATAAGGCAGTTATTGAGCTAATGGCATAGTCCCAGTCGCCTGTTGCTGGCGTTGAGGTTGTTTGTGCTTGTGCAATGCCTGGGATAAAGACCAGGCACGCAAAGACAACAACAGCCAGCCATTGAAGAATCTTCTTCATGGTGAAAACCTTTCTTTAGTTGTTAAAATAGGGAATTTAATCGCTAATTACAAAAGCGATACCAGCGAGAATGCAGAAAACCAGAACGACAATATCTGCAGCACCCATATGAGCCTCCTTTCTATTGGCAAGACTGCTATAAGTGCTTCTCAAGAGTCTCTTTAAGGGCGTAATACAACCCGTAAATAATCTTGTTGTTGGTAAAATCAACAACGTGTATTCCACAGGCAAGCGCAACATCATGTTCAAGTAGAGCACCAGAAGAAGATTCCCACTCAGGCAACATTACCACCGTGTCATAACCAGTAATTTCTGACAGACAGTGATTCATCGCTTGTTCCCAACTTGATTTTGCTGGAATCTGCACAGCGGGATTATAGATCTTCGCAGCACCACCAAATTCAACAAGATTTTCAGCGAATAAGAACAAGCCTTTATAATTCTTTTCGCCTGTAATTGTCCCGGATAAATACACTCGCTTATCTCTAATATCAGTACCGAGAAATTCGCCATTGCTCAGATATGCCAACTTTGCATAGCGTTCAATAAGGTTAAGAGCTGTATCTACACTGTCCATTACTACTCCTTCTTTTACATTGCCAATGCGAACGTTT
>CAJZGX010000128.1:0-3331 GCA_916048235.1 uncultured Atopobium sp. | reverse complement strand
ATCGATTGGACAGCGCTTGGCTTCGCATATACACAGTGTGACTACAGCTACGTTGCCCACTACAAAGACGGTGCTTGGGATGAGGGCGGACTTACCACCGATCACAGCATTACACTGTCTGAGTGCGCAAATATCTTCCATTATTGCCAGGAAGTTTTTGAGGGTTTAAAGGCTTACACCACAGCTTCTGGCGATATTGTCTGCTTCCGTCCTAACCTCAATGCTCAGCGTATGGTTGACTCTGCATCTCGTCTTGTCATGCCACCATTTCCTGAGGATAGATTTGTTGCTGCTGTTAAAGAGGTTGTTTCTGCAAACGCAGCATGGGTTCCACCATTTGGCACGGGCGCTACGCTGTATGTTCGTCCATTTATGATTGGTACCGGAAATACTGTTGGTGTTAAGCCATCTCCTACCTATGAGTTCCGTATTATGGTCACTCCAGTTGGAGCTTATTACTCTAACGGCGTTGCTCCTGTTGCACTGACCGTTTCTCCTTATGACCGTGCTGCTCCTCACGGAACCGGCAATATCAAGGCCGGCCTCAACTACGCTATGTCTCTGTACCCAACTACCTGGGCACATGAACAGGGCTTTGCAGACAGTATGTATCTTGACTCTGGCTCTCGTACCTATGTTGAGGAGTCCAGTGGCGCAAACTTCCTCTTTGTTGATAAAGAGGGAACCTTGGTTATTCCACAGTCTTACACAGATTCCATTTTGCCTTCTATTACCCGCCGCTCTTTGGCAACGGTTGCTAAAGACATGCTGGGCATGAAGGTTGTTGAGCGTCCTGTTCGCTTTGATGAGCTTGACCAGTTTGTTGAGTGCGGTATGTGCGGTACTGCTGCAGTCATTTCTCCTGTTGGCAAAGTTGTTGACGGCCAGAAAGAAATTGTCTTTGGCGCTGGTATGGAGGCTGTTGGACCAGTTATGTCTAAGCTCCGCAACACGCTGACCAGCATTCAGTCTGGCGAGATTGAGGCTCCAGAGGCAGACTGGATTTGCAAGATTTGCTAAGGCTTGCGTTTTCAACAACGCTTTGCTTTTAAGAAGAAGGCGAGAAGACCAATCGATCTTCTCGCCTAATGTTTATCTGCAAAAGCAGGATACGTGTGACGGCTATGCCTTTAAGCTTAAGCCTTGTGGGAAGAGCCCAGGTTATCCATGTGGCTTGCAACAATCTGAGTGATTGCTTCCATACCAGGAACGGAAGGCTTCTTTGGATCAAAGTTGCCAGGGTTTTCTGACATGTACTTCATAAAGGCTGCGGTAAAGACCTGGCGGAGCTCGGTTGCGTAGTTAACCTTGCAAATACCGTTCTGAATTGCCTCTGCTACCTGGTCATCTGGAACGCCCGAGGTGCCGTGAAGAACCAGAGGAATATCAAGGCGCTGACGGATAGCCTTGAGAACGCCCTGCTCAATGTGAGGTGTGCCGTGATAGACGCCGTGAGCGGTACCAACGCCAACTGCGAGAGAAGTGCAGTTAGTGCGAGCGACAAACTCCTCAGCCTGGTCTGGATCAGTGTAGGGGTTCTCGCCCTCAACAGCTGGGCCGTCGTCCTCTTTGCCGCCAACTTTGCCAAGTTCTGCCTCAACAGGAAGGTTGATAGGGCCAGCAAACTTGGTTACGGATGCGGTAAGTGCAATATTGTCCTCAAATGGAACGTGAGAGCCGTCAATCATGACGGAAGTGTAACCAGCACGAGCTGCCTGGATGCAGCGGTCAAAGCCATCACCGTGATCAAGGTGAAGAGCAACAGGAACAGTTGCCTCTTCAGCAGCACAACGAACCATTGCTGCAAAGTAATCAAGACTTGCGTACTTGATGGTGCCAGGAGTGGTCTGAAGAATAACAGGGGAGCGGCGCTCTTCTGCTGCCCTAACAACAGCCATTACAAACTCAAGGTTCTCAACGTTAAAGGCGCCAACAGCATAATGGCCAGCCTGTGCGTCAAGAAGCATCTGCTTAGTAGTAACGAACATCTATTGCTCCTTTCGCCCCAAAGGGCTCTTTGATTGACTGAAAAAATTGTAACGTTTCTCTTACTCTGTTACGTAAGTTTTCTAGAAATAGTTTTGTCTTTGTAACCTTTGGCGAGAAACCCGTCTTGCTGCATCTTATTCAGCAATCTTTTTGATTGTGACCTGCTTCTGAATCTTAGTTGCAACATCTTGATCAAAGCGACCGGTACCTGCAGATAGGCAACTTGCAGTAGCGCATGACAGCGCAAAGGTAAGACACTCTGAAGTTGGCTTTTTCTGAGCAAGTGCAACAGCAAATGAGCCGACAAGGGTATCTCCTGCACCAACAGGATTGATAGCTTCAATTTTTGGAGGATTTGCTCTAAAAGTTCCTTCATCAGAAACCATGAGCGCACCTTTTGCACCAAGCGAGACAACTACAATTTTAATGCCGCGTTTGTGCAGCTCCTGAGCTGCCTCAATGACCTGGTCTTCTGTAGTTACTTCTCTTCCTAGAAGTTGACCGATTTCATCGGTGTTTGGTTTGATCATGGTAGGAAGGGCATCAATACAGGAGGTGAGCAGTGCACCGGATGCGTCTACAATGCAAGGCACGCCCGCAGCCATGGTCTCTTCAATGAGCTCTTTATAGTTTGCAGCAGAAATGCCTTTTGGAATACTGCCATTAAAGGTAACAACTTCGGCTTCTTTGGTAAGCTGCACAAGCTTTGCCTTGAAAGCAAGGAATTCTTCAGGAAGAACAGGCTGACCAGGCTCTAAGAATTCAGTTGATTGCCCGCTTGGCTCCAGGATATTAATGCATGAGCGAGTCTCTTGCTCGGTATAAATAAAATCACTGGTAATACCATCTTTATGAGCCAACTCAACAAGGTATCTTCCGTTATTACCACCTACAAATCCTGTGGCACAAACGGGGTAGTTTAGGGTAGTAATGGCTCGTGAGGCGTTAAGACCCTTGCCGCCCGCGCTGTTATCTACCACCGAGACTCTGTGTACCGTTCCATCTACAACAGGAGAGTCCAGGTAGTACGCCTTATCAATGGATGCATTGAGTGTTACGGTAACAATCACGCATATCACCTCGTCTAAAAGACAGTGCACACAAAGTGCCCAGAGGAAAGCAGGGGCGAGAAACACTATGGAACAGCGCCACTGCAAATGAAATTGGATTAAATCTATTTAACCAAAGCGCCATCAAGAAACTTTTCTTTAGATGTTATAAAAAAAGATACCAGTACATAATTTCTTAATACCAATTTTATTTTCTCACCATATTTGAGCAGGATTTTAGGGTTGTTTACTACATTTATTACGTATAAAGGTGCGTTATAAGAACTTCCAAT
>CAJZGX010000127.1:0-3365 GCA_916048235.1 uncultured Atopobium sp. | reverse complement strand
GAGATTTCTGAATGTGACTGGAGTTCAGACGTGTGCTCTTCCGATCTAATTGGTTCTCGTAGCTGTTGCCCAGAACAATCTCGAAGTAGTTAGTTACAAAGCCAAGAGCTGCGGCAATCTGATACTTAATGCCGGCAATAAACTCGGTTCGCACAAGTAAAAGAAATGGCGTGCAGACAAGCACCATAAACACAAGCGGCGGCACAATTCTGTAGAAACGCCTGCGTAGGAACCCAATGACGTCAATGGACCTAAAGCGAGCAAACTCGTCAATCAAAAGAGCCGTGATGAGATAGCCCGAGAACGTAAAGAATACGTCGACGCCAATGAAGCCACCTGGAAGTGCTTCCTTAAAAAAGTGATATATAAGGACCAGAACAAGTCCTGTTATACGTACAAGCGAAAACCATTTAATTCGCACTTTGATAAATCCCTTGCTTAAAAGTTCCTTCATACACAATATTGTCTTGCGTAGTGAGCTTTCCTTGGCCGTCTGCCTGGCCTTTTACAAACTGACCTTCGTACGTCCAGCCATCTTTTGAGGTGTACGTTCCCGTACCCTGGAAATACCCGTCGACAAATTCTCCCTCGTAGGTATCGCCATTCTCAAAAGTCATCTTGCCTTGACCATTCATCTTTCCCTGAATGGTAGTGCCGGTATACGTCACCTGATTGTCGCCAAATACCAGCGTTTTTGTGCTTGGTCGGTTAACCAAAACAATCGAGAGGACCGCGAGCACCAAAATAGCAACAACACTTACCAGCTCCAGCCTTTTTCTACTCGCACTCACGGGGCGAGAAGGACGCTGTTCTGGCTCAGGATCTGCTTGATTGCGATGGCGCTTCTCCACACGAATGTTTTTGCGTGAAGATAGAGGCGTTTTCTGTCGTCTCTTTTTTTCTGGCGCAACCTTAGATCGCGTGTTGCCTGCAGGCTGTGCAGCAGGCTGTGATGCAGAGTTTTTTGGCTGTGCAGCAGGCTTTACTGCAGGCTTTTCCACAGGCTGTGCGGCAGACTTTTCCGCAGGCTGTGCTGCAGACTTTTCTGCAGGTTTGCGCTGCGCAAACGACGCAAAAGCAGAGGAAAGTTGCTCAGATGCAGTCTGCAGAGGAGCTGCTGGACTTGCCGCAGCATCAACCTTCTCTGCAGGAGCTTTCGGTGCCTCTATGGGTGCAGCTTCTCTTGCCTCAGATGAAGGCTCAGGGACGTGCGCTGCTTTAACCATATGACGAGCGTTTCTTTTTTTAGCAGAAAAACGCGTAGGAGAACTCACTAGGTATTCCAATTCAATCGATTTGTTAACTATTTCATTGTACTAATTTCCTTCAACTTTTGAATTGTCATTTGTCCTATACACATTTACCAGATTCACAGGTACGCCCGCTGTTTTTCTGCGATTTTCTGTTCTAAGTAAAAAGAGAGAGGGGTACACTACAAGGTGGTATTAAAAAAGAAACAAAATGTGCTTACTAAAGTGTGTTCTAATTAGAAAGTTACATCATCGACATTATCAGGGAGGCGAAGATGGCAGAAGCAATTCGTAAAGTAAATATCATTGGCCATTTGAACCCAGATACAGACAGCATTTGTGCTGCAATTTCTTATGCGTATCTCAAAAATCAGATTGACAACCCTATCTATGAAGCTCGTCGCGCTGGCTCACTCAACCGTGAGACTGCGTTTGTCCTAAATCACTTTGGCTTTGAAGAGCCGCAGCTTATTACTACAGTTACTCCTCAGATTAAAGATGCAGAGATTCAGGCACAGCCAAAAGTTGATGCTGGAATGAGTCTCTATGCTGCTTGGCAGCTTATGCAGGACGTTAAGCTTGATACACTCTGCGTTACTGATGAGGAAGAAGAGCTTACCGGCCTGATTGCCGTTAAAGATATTGCAAATGCAAACATGAGTCTTTCCGAGCCAAACCTGCTCTCTAAGGCTAAGACAAGCTATGCAAATATCGTTTCTACGCTTGGTGGCACCATGGTTCTTGGTGATCCTCAGGGCGTTGTTAAGCAGGGTAATATTCGCGTTGGTACCAGCGCTTCTGCACTTTCAGAGATTGTTGATGCTGGCGATATCATTGTTGTTGCTGGCAACCATGAGAACCAGACTATCGCAGTTGAGCACGGTGCTTCTTGCCTTATTGTCTCTTGCGATGCTCCAATTGCTCAGGACGTTATTGACCTGGCCAAAAAGCGTGATTGCGCTATTATCAGCACTCCTCGCGATACTTTTGAGGTAGCTCGCCTGCTTATCATGTCTATGCCTGTACGTGAGAAGATGCTCACTAACGACATCCTTAAGTTCAGCGTCAACACCGCAATTGATGATGCTCGTAAGGAAATGACCAACTCAAGGCACCGCTTCTTCCCTGTTATTAACGAGAACGGCACTTTTGCTGGTCTTATCAGCGGTCCTGGTCTTTTGAATCCTCGCAAGAAACATGTCATTCTTGTTGACCACAACGAGCGCACTCAAGCAGTTGATGGTCTTGAGCAGGCAGAGATTATGGAGATTGTTGATCACCACCGCATCGGCTCCATTGAGACTTCTAACCCAATTACCTTTAGAAACGTCCCTGTTGGCTGCACCTGCACCATCATCTATGGCCTCTACCACGAGTACGGCATCGAGATTCCAAAGAATATTGCTGGCCTTATGCTCTCTGCAATTCTTTCCGACACTCTTGCATTCCGCTCCCCTACCTGCACCGAGCGCGATATTGTTGCTGGTAAAAAGCTTGCAGAGATTTGCGGAGAAGACATTGACGCTTACTCTGAGCAAATGTTTGACGCTGGCGCAGACCTCACTGGTCGTACTGCAGAAGAAGTCTTCCACGGTGACTACAAGGTATTCAGTCGTGGCGGCGTAAAGTTTGGCGTTGGCCAGGGCTCCTTCATGACCGAGTCCAGCCGCAAAGCTGCAGAGGAACTTGTTGGACCATTCTTGGAGACTGCTGCTAAGTCCGAAGAGCTTCCAATGGTCTTCTACATGTTCACCGACGTTAAGAGCCAGGTCACCGAGATGCTCTTCTACGGCGCAAACGCTGCCAATGTCATCGAGCGCGCCTTTAACGTAAAGGTTGATGGCAACATTGCTGTTCTTCCAGGTGTTGTCAGTCGTAAGAAGCAGGTTGTTCCATCTCTCATGGCAACGCTTCAGACGCTCGCCGAGGAAACCGCCAACTAGCGCGGGTTTCTCGCGCGTCGGGTTTCTCGCTATTGTTTAAATGAGTAACGCCTACCTGCGCACTTGTGAACTACCTCCCATTTCTTGGACATAAGAAATGGGAGGTAGTTCATATGTAGGTGATTATGATTCTGTAGCGTGTTAGCGTCGGCTTTTAGGCCTGGCGCACAAA
>CAJZGX010000126.1:0-3377 GCA_916048235.1 uncultured Atopobium sp. | reverse complement strand
AATTTGCGATAAAAACTTTGTCTTCTTCCCTAACAACCATTCCCTCGGCTTTTTCTTCGAGCACGTCATAGAGAAGCTGATAGGTAACCTTATACAAATATTTGTATAAATAGTCCTGTGGCACATTGTGATAGATATTGACAATAAAGGCTCTGTCCTTTTTGATCATGTCAAAGATGGCGAGAAACCCCTCTTGCCAGGTATCGTAAGTTTTGTTTTCTTTAAGCGCACGTTCTGCATCTTGTTCGCAAATCCATTCGGTAAGCTCAAGCGTATCGTGGAAATGGTAGTAGAACGTTTGACGGTTCATCTCGCACTTCTCGGCAATGTCATTAACCGTAATCTTATTCAACGGCTTCTCTAGCAGCAGCTCTTTAAAGGCAAACGCGATGGCCATCTTTGTTGTAGCCTTGCTCATGTACAACTCCCAAAATCTTTGATTGAGTTACCAAAGTATACCGCGCTCCTACCGTGACAAGTTTTATAACCAAACACCTGCTAAATTGTTTCAAAAATAGCAATTAATTTGGCTTTTTTCGCAGGTAATGATGTGGTTAACTTGTATTAGTTAGATATAGCTAACTTAATTTCTTTCATAGTATGAAGGGGGTCTTAGTATGGAAGTTGGTCACGAGTTTTTACTCCGCATGGGCAAGACAAGACTGCGCCCCGGAGGTATTGAAGCGACCAATTGGCTACTTAATTCCGTAGAGATTACGCCAGAAACTCAGATTCTTGAGGTTGCTTGCAATATTGGAACCACTACGGTTGAGCTGGTAAAACGTTTCCACTGCCATGTAACGGCAATTGACCTAAATGCAGATGTGCTCCCTAAAACAAAAGAAAATATCGCGAGAAACAATATCGAGGAGTACGTAACAGTGGAACAAGGAGACGCTACAAACCTCTCCTACCCCGATAATAGCTTTGATATTGTAATCAACGAAGCAATGCTCACTATGCTCTCTGATCAGCAGAAAGAGGCTGCTGTAAAAGAGTACGCACGCGTACTCAAGCCAGGCGGTGTGCTCCTTACCCATGACGTCCTCCTGCTCAAAGAAGACGATGAGTTGGTACACGAGCTCTCAAGAACTATCAACGTCAACGTAAAGCCTTTAACCCTTGCAGGTTGGAAAAATCTCTTTGAGTCAGCAGGTTTCTGTCCAGAAACAAAGAACGGCAAGATGACGCTTATGAATCCGGCAGGACTTATTGCCGATGAGGGTGCTGATGGTGCTCTGAGGGTTATTAGAAACGGTCTTAAGCCAGAGAATACCAAGATGTTTACCAGCATGTTTACGTTCTTTAACGATCACGCTGACGACCTCAACTACATTGCCGTAGTGAGCAGAAAGCCAAGATAGTCGTCGTTTCAAGCAAGGCGTCGTCTCAAGATTGACGCACGGTCGCCCAAAACAGGCATAAATCGAGCTAGACTCGGGCTCGATAGCAAAGAAGGAAGCTGCCACTTCCACCAGCTTCCTTCCCTTTTGCGCGTTATGTGCGAAGCTTACTTGGCCTTTGCGCAGGCAGCCATAGCAACGGAGCCAATGTAGTTGACTGGGTTGGTAAAGTTTGGCTGGAACAGAAGGTCAACAGCTGCAAGGTTGTCGATGGTCATACCAGCGGCAATTGCAACAGAAACAACGTTTGCTGCCTGAGCAACATCGTCATGTGTCGAGAAGAACTGTGCGCCCTTGATAAGGCGAGTCTCTGGATCCCAGACCAGCGTTGCGGTAACTGGCTCGGTAGTCAGCATGAACTCAGGACGGTAGTTCTCGGTGATGGAGACAGAATCGTACTCATAGCCACGAACCTTACCACCCTCAACGGTGAGGCCTGCTGCTGCCATGGAGTAGTTATAGAGCTGAACTGCGCTGGAAGCCTGAGTACCTGCATAAGCAGCAGTTGGCTCAAGCATGTTAGGACCAACGTGCAGACCCTGGCGGACAGCATTGGTTGCCAGAGGAATGTAGTCCTCTTTACCAGTGACGTTGAAGATAATGGAAGCGGAATCGCCAGCTGCAAAGACGCCAGGCTCGCTGGTGCGCATATACTCGTCAACCTTGATAGCGCCGTTAGGAAGCATATCAAGCTGGCCGTCAAAGAGATCAGTACGAGGCAGGAAGCCAATGCCCAGAATTGCATAATCTGCAGTGTAGGAGCCCTTATCGGTAACAACGGTGACGGAATCGCCATTGTCCTCAAAGCTCATGACCTTCTCGCCAAGTGCAAGGGTGACGCCGTGCTCCTTGTAAGCAGCCTCAACCTGGTCGGTGATTGCCTTGTCAAAATTCTTTGCAAGAACGCGAGGAAGCATGTCGATGAGCGTGACTGCCTTCTGGCGCTCGGAGAGCTGCTCTGCAAGCTCGGCACCAATGTAGCCAGCACCGATGACAATAGCGGACTTAGACTCTGCCATGGTGTCGTGAATGCGACGGCCATCAGCCCAGTTCTTGCACTGAAGAACGCGAGGTCCGTCGATGCCAGGCAGTGGAGGAACAATTGGCTTAGAGCCGGTAGTGACTACGAGGTAGTCGAAGTCGTCCTCAAAGGTCTCGCCCGTCTTGAGATCCTCCCAAGCAACGTGCTTGGTCTTAACGTCTGCGGAAGTGACGTTAGTGGTCATGTGAACGTGAGCGCCAGCCTCTGAAAGGGCTTCTGGAGAGCTGTAGAACATCTTGTTAGGATCGCTTACATGGTCACCTACCCAAAGAGCGATGCCGCAAGACAGGAAGGAAACCGTGTCATTGCGCTCAAAGACGTGGACCTCCCAATCTGGGTGTTCACCCAGGATTGAAGAAGTGGCAAAAACGCCTGCGTGGGTACAACCGATAACTGCAACTTTAGCCATAGAAACCCCTCTGTTAAATGCTACTAATGACTAACATTAATTGTTACTTTGACAGTGGCATTATGCCACATTCTGTTATCGAGAAGAGCGTCATTCTTGAACGTTCTTTAATAAATCGAATATCTGGAGTTCGTGAAGCAATTTGTTTGTAGATCTTTACATAGTGGCGAGAAAAACTTACTGTTTGTACAGGTTAAATATGAGGAGACTGGGATGTTTGATCAGATCATTACAGAATGCAAGATCTTTAATCCAACTCTTGAAAGAGCATTTAAAATTGCTCCTAAAGAATTTGTCCCCGCATATCACTGGTTTATCGATCATGAAGATGACGATATTGATAAACTCCCCCACCATCTTAAAAAGGGATTTAATGTTGGCGGAATTTCTATTTCTAGAGATTCGGGAATTCATAGCCCTTCAAAAGATAAAGTTACTTATGGTTTAAAGCAGTATGCGCTTTCAGTTCACGCTTCAAATGGTAATGGTCGTTATGAAGATGGTGATCCAATTTTCTATTCTG
>CAJZGX010000125.1:0-3427 GCA_916048235.1 uncultured Atopobium sp. | reverse complement strand
AAGTAGCCGATGAGCTGAGCTGCTACCTCGGAATCCGTGTGCGATCTAAAGGAAATCTGGCGAGAAGACAGTTCTTCTCGCAAGGAGTCAAAGTTAACGAGAGTGCCGTTGTGAGCCAGAGCAATGAGGGTCTCGTCGATGGACGACATGTGTGGCTGGGCCGACTCCCAGCCCTTGGCGCCCGCAGTACCGTAGCGGCAGTGGCCGATAGCCACTTTACCTGGCATTGCATTGAGATCGTCGTTGTTAAAAACTTCAGTTACGAGGCCCGTGTCTTTTCTGATAAGCACGGTCTGGCCGTCGCCGACGGCTATACCTGCGGAATCTTGCCCGCGATGCTGCAGCGCGTGCAGCGCAAAATAAGTGAGTCGAGCAACGTCACGGTCAGGCGCCCATACTCCAAAGACGCCACATTCCTCGTGAAGTTCCATTAGATCCCCTCCGGGCTCCTCGGCTTGAGTCACCCTTGATCAAACGTCTCTCACGTTTGGCAACAGTACATACAGTGTACCTGGAAATTTGCAAGAAAAAGCGCTCCGAACAAATATGTTCGGAGCGTGTAACAATTTTTTAAGAAAGTAGCATTTTACTGCCCTGACTGACAGCTTCTGACTGTGTCCAATGCTCTTTCTGAACCGTCAGCATGCCGACTACTGAGCCTTTGGCTGTGCTTCAGTCTTTGGAACACAAATGAGCATGGTACGACCATACTGGTCAGTGTAATTGCAGGTAAAGAGCGTAAGAACGTGATCAGCGCGAGAAATAACATCTTCTGCATCAGAACGAGAACTTACAGCTCTAGAAAGCCTATCTTTCAAATAAGACCTGAACTCATCAACAGAGCCGAAGTTAAACTGCCTGACTTCCTCGTCGTCTTCATCGGTGTGATAGGTGAATACAGGCTCAAGCTCGTACGTCTGAGTAGGTGTGACGTACCAGATGGTCTCAACCTTATCGAAGGTAGATTGGTCGTTCATGGCACCAATGTACTGGAACATGGAACCGTTTCTCATATGGTGACCATAGAGAATGGTCTGCTGGTCAGTAAGGCCATTTGGATTGTTCTGGTAGTCCATAAAAATCTGACCACCAATTGACCACTCGCCCTTTGCGTTTGTATGCAGGTAGTGATCGTTGTCTGTGGTCTGATACACAGGGTAGTTGACTTGCGTATCTGGAATCTGAATCCAGCCGACAACCTGGTTATTTACTGCCTGAAGACCAGCCCAATCAATGACCGGAGCCTCGTCTTTTTTCTCGGAAACTGTTGCGTATGTTGCAAGCTCTTCGTTGATGACATCTTGCTCGTGATACTCAAGCTGCGTCTTGCCAAACATAACGCCAGCAACAACCAAGAGGCCAATGCCCACTACCAGCAAGATTGTGGAAAGGATGTAGGCAAAACCCTTCTTCTTGGCGGGTTTCTCGCCAGACTTTTTAGGAGAGGTTTTCTTGTTGTCGTCTTTTTTTGAAGAAGCGGAGCTTTTCATAGAAGCCATCCTGACGGAGGTTTTTGAGGTGTGAGTATTTCCAGCCGGTTGATCAGCAGCGGCGAATGAAGCAAAATGCTTGCCGTTTTTTGATTCCATGCACTTCCCTTCTGAAGGTACTTGTTTGTCATACCTTTGTGATACCCCTTAAAAGTTTAGCTATGCACGAAACAAAAATCTCTGTGCATCTTATGAAGTCATCGCATAATCACATTTGCAGCTACGCAAAACCCGCGCCTCAGGTCTCCTGAAGCGCGGGTCTCGTGTGCGATTGCGGATGCGGGTACGCATGCATGTGAGCTCTATGTGCGGACTACGTGCGTGCAGGTACGAGTTTTATTCGCGAGCTGCGTGCGTGCAGGTACGAGTTCTATTTGCGGACTACGTGCATGCGGGTACGAGCTAGCTTATGCGTCAGCCATCTCGGCTTTAAGCTGGACGATCTTCTCGCGATACTCTGGAAGAGAAGCGCCCAAAATTTGAGTGGCGTAAATAGCTGCGTTTTTGGCGCCGTTGATGGCAACGCAGGCAACCGGCACGCCGGATGGCATCTGGACCATGGAAAGCAGGGAGTCCATGCCGCCGAGGTCAGAGGTCTTCATTGGAACGCCAACGACAGGCAGCGGTGTGAATGCGGCAACAACTCCGCCCAGGTGAGCGGCCTTTCCTGCGGCCGCGATGATTACCTTGAGGCCACGGTCAGCAGCGGTCTCGGCCCACTGGTGAACCTTGTCCGGAGTGCGGTGTGCGGATGCAATGACCAGCTCATATGGAACGCCAAGGCGCTCAAGTTCAGCGGTGCATCCCTCCATAGTTGCAAGGTCGCTCTTAGATCCCATGATGATGCCGACAACAGGCTGATCTGCCATCTCTGCTCCTTTGTTACGTCTCATAAAATAGGCGGATACGTCAAATATCCATCTCACAGTATAGAGTATGATTTTCTAGAACGTTGGTCCATCAGTCCACGTGAAAGGAAACTGTAATGAATGAAACCAACTCTGTTCTGTACCAGCGAGAAGGCTCGTACATCCCTCGCATCGCCGCAGTGCATGACCTCTGCGGATACGGAAAATGCTCGCTTGGCGTAGCTATTCCGGTTCTGTCAGCAGCGGGATGTGACGTTTGCCCAGTACCTACGTCGCTTTTCTCGGCACACACCAAGTTCCCTACGTTCTACATGCACGACACCACCAACATGCTCGAGGATTACCTGGATGCATGGCAGGAAGAGGGCATTGACCTGGACGCCATTTATTCTGGCTTCCTTGGTGCAGCAGAGCAGGTTGCAAGTATTCAGCGCTTGTACCAGGAGCATCCAAAGGCACTTCGCGTTGTTGACCCAGTTATGGGCGATGGCGGCAAGATGTATCCAACCTATACGCAAGAGCTTTGTGACGCAATGAAGTCCCTGGTAAATGGTGCAGATATCTTGACGCCAAATCTTACTGAGGCTTCAATTCTGACGGGCATTCCATACGCTGGTCAGGATTTGACTGATGAGCAGGTAGATGAGCTGCTTGATGCGCTGCTTGCGATGGGTGCCAAGTGTGTTGTTCTTAAGGGCATTGTTCGCGGTGATGGCCTTATTCGCAACTTTGTTGCTACCGAGTCCGAGCGTGGCGAGATTGTCTCCGAGCTTCTCCCCTACATGCTGCACGGCACCGGCGATCTGTTTGCTTCTGCGCTTTTAGCTGCAGTTATGTGTGGTCAGGAAATCGCTGACGCGGTTGAGTTTGCTGGTGAGTTTGTCTGCGAGTCCATGGAAATTACTCGCGAGCAGCCAAACTTTGAGCTTCGTGGCGTTTCGTTTGAGACAAAGCTTGGCCTAATTGCCCAGCTTCTGCAGGAGTAAGACGCTTCTACAAAATAAACTGCTCGCACAGGCCTTTGCGTTGCAAAAAGCATTCTTTTTCTTTGTCGTAGGCGCTCACTCG
>CAJZGX010000124.1:0-3458 GCA_916048235.1 uncultured Atopobium sp. | reverse complement strand
AAAAATAAATTGTACACAATCTATTCACAAATAAAAAGGAGGCGCGCCAAGACCTCCATCTTGAACGCGCCTTCTCAAGTAATTAAAAACTAATTAGCAATGATGAAGTAAGCAACAAAGGCAAGAGTTGCAACCCACATCAGAGGCTTAACCTTCTTAACATTACCGGTAACAAGAGCGACGACAACGTAGAAAATGAAGCCAAAGCCAATGCCGTCAGAGATTGAGTAAGTCATTGGAATACCAGCAATAACCATAAATGCTGGGAAGCCCTCGAGAAGATCATTCCAATCAATCTCAGTGACCTCAGACATCATCAGGAAGCCAACAAGGACCAGTGCGCCGCAGGTAGCTGCAGAGCTGACGATAGAAATAAGAGGTGCAATGAATGCTGCTGCAATAAAGAGCAGGCCAGTGAAAATAGAAGAAAGACCAGTACGACCACCATCGGCAGCACCAGATGCAGACTCAATAAAGGTAGTAATGGAAGAAGCACCAAAGAAACCACCTGCGGCTGCAGCTGCAGAGTCAACAATAAGGATTTGCTTGATGTCCTTAACGTTGCCATCCTCAGTGAGGAAGTCACCCTGCTTAGCAATAGCCATAGCAGAACCCATGGTATCGAAAAAGTCGGACATCATCAGAGAGAATGCAAATACAAGCAGAACTGGAGTTGTCAGAGCCTTAACAATACCCATGACGCCAGCACCATCGGTCAAGAATGGTGCACCAAAAGTGGAGAAATCAAGACCAGAAACAATGCCAGTAGGGCTTGCGGTAACACCAAGAGGAATACCAGCAAGTACAGCAAGAATAATGCCGATAAGCAGAGAACCCTTAACACGAGCAGAGTAAAGAACAACTGTTGCAACAATGGAAATTACACCAACGATAAAGGTTGGAGAGAAAATATCGCCAAGACCAACAAGTGTGGACTCATTTGCAATGATAATACCGCTGTTCTTGAGACCAATCATGGCAATAAAAAGACCTAGGCCAACTGAGATTGCGTGGCGTAGGTTTACAGGAATTGCATCCATGATAGCTTCACGAAGGCCGCAAAGAACTAAAAGGAGAATAGCAACGCCCTCAATAAAGATTACTGCCATTGATGCGTGCCAATCTCCACCAGTAATTGGAGTGAGAGAGAAGGCAACAACAGCGTTTACACCCATACCAGATGCGCAAGCAAGTGGACGGTTAGAGAACAGACCCATCAAAATGGTCATGATGCCGCCACCAAGACAGGTAGCAGTAATAGCTGCCGAAATTGGAACTCCTGCAGCAGCGAGAAGAGCTGGGTTTACTGCAATGATGTATGCCATTGCGAGAAATGTAGTAATTCCAGCCCTAAATTCTTGAGCGGGATTACTACCACGCTCAGCTACCTTAAAGAACTTCTCCATTAAGCTCTTCCTTCCTAAAGAGACTTTTCCTTTATGCAAACGCCGCAGCGCTTATCACCAAAATAAGAAATTACTGAACTCCGCTTGAACCAAATCCACCGGCGCCGCGATCGGTCTGATCAAGCTCATCAACTTCAACAAGCTGTACAACTGGAACTTGCTGAATTACAAGCTGTGCAATGCGCTCGCCGCACTCAATATGAATAGTTTCTTTACTATCAAGATTAATGGCGCAAACTTTAAGCTCTCCACGATAATGAGCGTCAATTAGTCCAGGAGTATTTGCCATAGAAAGGCCTTTCTTAAGGGCAAGGCCGCTTCTTGGCTGAACAAATCCTGCATAGCCATCAGGAATTGCAATAGCTAAACCAGTAGAAATAAGTTTACGCTCAAAAGGAGCAAGATCAACATCTTCAGCACTTCTAAGATCTAATCCAGCATCTCCGGTATATGCGTATGAAGGAAGTTCAACCGTAGGATCAAGGCGTTTAATAGGTAGCTGGATGTCAAAATTGCTCATTAATTCAGGCTCCTTAATTCTGCACTAAATTCATCAACGTCTTTAAAGTCTCTATAGACAGAAGCAAACCTAATGTATGCAACTTTATCAAGCATAACCAGGTTTTTAAGCACAATGCTTCCAAGGTCTTCAGATTTAATCTCGTATTGACCTTTGTCTCTAATCTGAGACTCAATTCCATCAATAAAATGGTCAAGAGAAGCAACAGAGATATCTCTCTTTACTGTTGCAGCAACAAGGCCTCTCATGAGCTTCTGTCTATCAAAAGGCTCCTTATGACCGTCTTTCTTCACAACGGTGATAGGAATCTCTTCTAAGCGCTCATAGGTTGTAAAACGAAACTTACAGGACATGCACTCGCGACGCCTTCTTATGGCATCGTTATTCTCGGATGAGCGAGAATCAATAACCTTTGACTCTTCGTGACCGCATTTTGGACAACGCATGGAATCCCCTTTTTTCGTATAAAAGGAAGATACCATTTTACGCAGGTATTAAGTGTTATCAACACAGAATTCCGAGAGAAATTTACATAAATATTTACTATTTAGATACAGAAGGAATCTCTAGAGTTTGTCCAGTTCTTAAAAGAGAAGAATCAAGATTATTTTTTTCTCTAATCCAGCTTACTTGTTGCTCTGTAGAGACACCCTCAATAGGATTGCTCTCTGCAATTGACCACAGCGTGTCATTGCTATGAACGGTAATTGTTTGTGAAGCGCTATCCATTACAGATGTAGCAAATGAATTGAGAGCGGTTGTGCGAAGAAAAGAAACCGCAAACATCAAAACAAACGATGCAGTAATAATGAGTCCAGCAACAAAAGCTTCTTTATTTGTTAGCGTCTTGACGTAAGAAACTTCCTCACGCTGGGGTGCAACAGATTCTTTCTTTGCTCCGCCTTCAATTACCTTAAATGCAGGCTTATAAGAAGCAAGAGCTGAAGTTCCGCTAACCTGGTACATCTTTGACTGGTACATACGCCTCATATCATTTCCTTCCGTAATAGTTTTTACGGAACTAGTTATATCTAATACACCGGACAAAAAGTCATGTCCGAACGTCTGTACTAATAATATTTAGTACGTTTGTTCGTGTCAAGAAAAAAATAGAACATTCGTTTGATTATTTTTTAGAACACGTGTATTATTATTAAAAAGAAAAAGGAGGCTCATATGCCAAAGGGCAAACTCAGCAAGCGTCAGGCAGCAATTTATGAATACATCTGTTCTTACACAGATCAACATGGCTATCCCCCTTCAGTAAGAGAGATTGGTGCTGCCGTTAATCTTGCATCTCCTTCAACTGTCCACATGCATTTAAAAGTTCTTGAGCAGTTCGGTCTTATTGATAGAGACCCAAAAAAGCCTCGTACTATGAAAATTGTTCCTCAGGCTTCTAACACTTCTGATACAGCAAAGCTTGCTCCCGTTACTCAAGATGTAGCTAATAATGTGATTAGCCTTCCTCTTGTAGGACGTGTTGCTGCTGGTACTCCTATACTTGCTGAGCAAAACGTAGAAGAATCTCT
>CAJZGX010000123.1:0-3464 GCA_916048235.1 uncultured Atopobium sp. | reverse complement strand
ACTCTTTCCCTACACGACGCTCTTCCGATCTAAACATGGTCTCTTGCAACGTAGACTCACAGATTGCACGAAGACCACGTGCACCAGTACCACGAGCCAAAGCCTTCTTGGCAATCTCTCTGAGTGAATCCTCAGTAAACTCCAAATCTACGCCCTCAAGCTCAAACATGCGCTTGTACTGCTTGGTAAGAGCATTCTTTGGATCTGTGAGGATACTCATCAGATCTTCCTCACCAAGCTCACGAGTAGAAGTGATAACAGGAATACGGCCCAAAAGCTCTGGAATCATGCCAAACCTGTGCAGGTCCTGAGGCATTACCTTGGCGATAAGCTCAGACTCACCTTCTTTGACATTCTGAGCAACATCAGAGTTAAAGCCAATTCCCTTTTTACCAATGCGGTCAGCAACAATCTTATCCAGACCAACAAAAGCACCACCACAGATAAACAAGATATTAGTGGTGTCGATGTGAATAAGCTCCTGCTGAGGGTGCTTGCGACCTCCTGTTGGAGGAACACTAGCAACCGTACCCTCAAGAATCTTCAGAAGCGCCTGCTGAACGCCCTCACCAGAGACGTCACGAGTAATAGAGAGGTTCTCGGCCTTGCGAGCAATCTTGTCAATCTCATCGATGTAGACAATGCCTACCTGAGCACGCTCAACATCGCCGTCAGCAGCAGTGATGAGCTTAAGCAGGATATTCTCGACATCTTCACCAACGTAACCAGCCTCAGTAAGGGTTGTTGCGTCAGCAATAGCAAACGGAACCTCAAGAAAACGAGCAAGCGTCTGAGCAAGCAGCGTTTTACCAGTACCAGTTGGGCCCAAGAGCAAGATGTTGGACTTTGCAATCTCAACATCCTCCTGGCCCTCCTGAGGCTCATCGTTGCCCGAAAGAATACGACGATAGTGGTTATACACCGCAACCGACATAGCACGCTTAGCGTCTTCTTGACCCATTACGTACTGAGACAGCTCATCGTAAATCTCATGCGGAGTTGGCAGGTCTTTGATAACGGGCTCATCAGAGTGAGTCTCAATCTCTGACTCTTCATCAAAGCCAAGGGACTCATCAATCATATCTGAGCAGGTAGAGACGCACTCATCACAAATGCAGACTCCACCAGGACCCTGAATAAGCTTATTTACCTGCGACCTACTCTTTCCGCAGAAAGAACAGTGCATCTCATCTAATCCGCCAAAAGGCGAGAAGTCCTGGTCTTTAGCCATAACTTAAACCCTCAATACAAGTACAATTATTGATCGTTACGAGAAGAGATAACGCGGTCTACCAGGCCGTAGTCACAAGCCTCTTGTGCACGAAGATAATTATCGCGCTCGGTGTCTACATTGACCTTCTCGATAGGCTGTCCAGTATAATCCGAAAGCAACTCATTGAGGTGCTGGCGAATCCACTTTGTCTCATCTGCAATAATCTGGATATCGGTCTGCTGACCCTGAACGCCACTGGATGGCTGGTGAATCATAACCATAGAGTTAGGAAGCGCAAGACGCTTACCCTTTGCACCGGCTGCAAGAAGAACAGCGCCCATTGATGCGGCCATACCAACGCAGATGGTAGAAACATCAGGCTTAATGAAGTTCATGGTGTCAAGAATGCCCAGGCCTGCATAAACGTCTCCACCAGGAGAGTCAATGTAGAGAGAAATATCCTTGTCTGGATCCTGACTCTCAAGGTGCAAAAGCTGTGCAATGACCAGGTTTGCAGAATCGCGCGTTACAGGCTCACCCAAGAAAACAATACGATCATTGAGCAGTCTGGAGTAGATGTCATAGCTACGCTCACCACGAGGAGTCTGCTCAATAACATACGGAATGGTTGGAATGTTTGTTGGATAATGCATAATCCTCCTTCAAAGGTCTTTTCTTAGAAACATACCCCGGGAAGCATGTCTCTAACCCGGGGTATGAAAAATTCAAAGTAACTGCAACTTTTGGCGCAGTCTTTCTGGCGAGAAACCCAACCAGTTGCGGACTACTCAGCGTCCTTCTCTGCGTCCTCGTCCTTCTTAGCTGCCTTCTTCTTAGCAGGAGCTTTCTTAGCAGGCTTCTTCTCTGTCTTCTGCTCTTCCTTAGCAGCCTCAGCAATCTCGTCGACAACGGTGACGGTTGCGTTGTCACGCAGCCAGTCAAGAGCCTTAGAACGACGGATGGACTCGCGGATTGCAGGAAGACGGCCAGCCTTGCGCCACTCCTCAATTGCAGACTCAACGTTAGGAACACCAGCACGCTCAAACTCTGCGCGGATGTCCTCCTCAGTTGCCTCAAGCTTAAGCTCTGCAGCTACTGCGTCAAGAGCCAGGGACTGACGTGCGCGCTCCTCAGCCTGAACACGAAGATCAGAGATGAAGTCATCGGTCTTAATGCCGCGTGCAGCCAGGAACATATCAAGGCTCATGCCCTGCTGCTGAAGACCATTCAGGAACTCCTGAGCAATCTCGTTGAAGACCTCGTTCTTGTACTCCTCTGGGACCTCCTCAAGCTGAAGACGCTTACCTACAGCCTCAACAACGCGGTCCTCTTTAAGAGTTGGAAGAGAATTCTTCTTGTCAGACTCAATCTCAGACTTAACAGCCTCACGGAGTTTCTCGACAGTGTCATAACCAAAGGTGTTCTTTGCAAGCTCGTCAGTCAGCTCTGGAGTGACGGATTTCTTGTGAGCAACAACCTTGACGTTGATATCGTAATCGTGAGAGTGAACCTCATCGCCGTGTGTGTGGCTGTGAGTCCACTTGACCTCTTTCTCCTCACCTGGCTTCATGCCGATGAGTGCCTCCTCAAGCTCTTTTGGAGCCTGGGTGCCATTAAGGGTAAGAACGCGGTCCTCGCCCTCCATGTGAGCAGCGCCCTCAATGTTCTTGATGTCTACACCAATGGTGTCGCCCTCTTTGACAGCGCGCTTCTCCTTGGTGTTCTCAAACTTAGCCTGGTAAGACAGAAGCTGCTTAATCTGGTGATCAACCTCAGCCTCAGTTGCCTCATTTGGAGGCATGTTGATTGCAGGAGCATCGTAAGAATCAAGCTTAGCCTCAGGACGAACGTTGAAGACCACCTCGTAGGAGTAATCCTGGCCCTCAACAGGAAGGTCTGCGTCCTGGTTATAATCACCACGGCCGACAGGAACAAGATCAAGCTCCTCAAGAAGCTCTGGCTCTGCTGCGCCGAGAAGATCGTTGGTTGCCTGAGCAAGGACTGCCTCGCGGCCAACAATACCGTCAATGACAGGACGAGGTGCACGGCCCTTGCGGAAACCCTGGAAGGAATACTTGTTTGCAATGTCCTTGTAAGCCTGCTTAATGGCAGCGTCTACCTCTGCAGCAGGAACTGTAACCTTGACGGTGAGTTTCTCGTCAACTGGCTTATCTGCGGTAACGGTGATGTTCAACGTTCCTCCAGTGTCTCGTAAAAAATGCTGGTGTACCAGCTCTTAACAAAATTTCTG
>CAJZGX010000122.1:0-3486 GCA_916048235.1 uncultured Atopobium sp. | reverse complement strand
TGGAAGTATGGTTTATTTTATTATGCATGGACAGCAATAGGCTTTTATCAATAGAAGTTGGGTTGCAATGGTAATACTCACGCTTGAATTCTCATTGCTAGTGCAACACTTTTATCGTTTTTATACAGAAGTAACCGTTTATATATCCACTAGCACAAACGCTCACTCGTAAGACACTCGTAAGACACAAGCCTCAGATAACAAAAAAGGTTGACACCAAGATGGTATCAACCTGAGCGTTAAAATGGTGGCGGGGAAGGGAATCGAACCCCTGACACGGGGATTTTCAGTCCCCTGCTCTACCAACTGAGCTACCCAGCCATTGGTGCTTCGAAAAGCTTATTTACTATAACAGACTCAAGCGCTTCGTCAAGCGGGCAATTTATACAATCCAGAAATTTTTTCCGCCAGTGAGGTCAAATTCAATGGTCATACCTTTTATTGCAAAAAACGCCTCAATTTGCTCCTTTGTTTTCTCGAGCTCTTGACCGTCGATTTTCTCGCGCTCATCGGGTTTCTCGCTAGAGGGGAGTTCTATCCAAAGAGACTGCTTGCCACATGCGTCGCGCAGGTGAACTTTACTTAAAAGGCCCTGCTGAGCAAGCCTTTCATTGAGATGAATGAGGTCAAAGAAATTGACAACTTTTGGCATGCTAACTCGTTTCTCTAAACGCTTGCTCTTAAGCATACACGTTTGCAAATTGGTACAATAGATGACTAGCTTGAATTAGGTCAGCGGTCGTTGCTGCCTCCACTGAATAAACTATTCGAGGGGAAATTATGGCCTTTACGAGAAAAGAATTCTTGTCCCTTTCTGCTTTGGGAGCTGCAGGCACCTTGGCTGCATGTACTCCACAGGCAAGGACGTCTGAGGATACGAATCAGCCTGCATCTAACGTGGACCTTGAAGAGTTCAAGTCGCTTAAGCTGGACATGACCCAGTGGAGTTATGACGAGGATAACGACTGCTACTATCAGCTGGGCATTCAGTACTGCACTAAGCCTGCAAGCAAGTCGGTAAACACTCTCTCGGTCTTTGTACCTGGAAAGTATTTCTCGGGAACCAAGAAGGGCTCGACGTACGAGTGCGAAGTAAGCGAGAAGGCTGTTGTAGGCAGCTTCACCGCAAGTACCGCACCAATTGTCATGCCTATTAACACAGCAACGCTGTTCCCTCAGAGCGCTCCTACAAGTTACTCATACGAGGGTCTTGCGCCGTACCTTGAGGCTGGCTTTGTGTACGTATACGCAGGTTTCCGTGGTAGAAGCGCCGGCTACGATTCAACTACCGGCTCGGACGAGCTTTACGCAGGCGGCTCTCCTTGGCCAGCAGTAGATTTCAAGGCTGCTATCAGGTATTTGCGCTACAACAACGAACTGCTCCCATGCAATACATCAAAGATTTTTGTGTTTGGCTTTGCAGCTGGCGGCGGCCTCAGTGCGGTGCTGGGAACCTCGGGAGACTCTCCGCTCTATACGCCATATCTTAAGGCTGTTGGCGCTGCTACACATAGCGAGAAGGGCGAGCAGCTGTCAGATTCTATTTACGGCAGCGCTTCATGGTGTCCTGCAACTTCATACGACCTTGCAGACGCAGCGTATGAATGGTCCGCTGGTCAGTATGCAGATGCTGTAGATTCTCGTGCTGAGGGTGTATGGACCCAACCTCTCTCGCAAGATCTTGCTGGCGCATATGCTTCATTTGTCAACAACATGGATCTTCTCGACAGCAATGACAGCAAGGTCAGTCTTGATGAGACTAACTCTGGCGTTTATACCGCTGGATCATATGCAGACCTTCTTATCAACGAGCTCAAGACTTCTGCAAATAACTTTGTCAGAGACAACGCATTCCCATATACCTCTACGCCTCAGCGACTGGAAGAACCTACGTTCCCAGGTGATCCAAATCTCGCAACGGTTCGTGGTACAGATAATGCAGCTCCTGCTACTCAGCAGGTTCAATCTACTATCTACGATACTGCTGAGCACTATTTTGGCTCTCTGAACTCAGAATCTATTTGGGTTGTATATAACCTTCGTCGTCAGAGCGTTGAGCTTGAGAACTTGAGGGGTTTCTCGCGAGCTTTAAGAGGCGCGTCGCTTCCAGTTGGAGCTTTTGATGCTCCTGATAGAAGCACCCGCGCTAATCAGCTTTTTGGTGTTGGCGAGCAAAGTACGCTGCATTTTGATGAGCAGACTGCTGACCTCATTAAAAAGAACCTTGATACTTACATGAAGCTTGCCGATTGGAAGTCCAGCTACGCTAATGATTGGACCTCTGATCTGAATAAGGCTGATACGCTGGAGAATGACATTCCAACTCGTGTTGATATGTTCAATCCACTGTACTTTACCAGCACATCTTACAAAGGCTATCAGACAGCATCGGTTGCTCCTTATTGGCGTATTAATGAGGGCGCTCAGAATACTGATACTTCAATTTGCACCTCGTTCAATTTGGGCCTGTCTCTAAAGCATTTCTCGGGCGTGAGCAGTGTTGATTACACGCTTGTTTGGGATAAGGGCCACGTTCTTGCCGAGAGAACAGGCAATGCAACTGCCAACTTGGTGTCTTGGATTGTTTCGTGCGCGTCTGCTTAAAGGGGAGGTCATAGCGTGTTTCAAACAAAGAATCGCCGACTGTATGGTGTTGTTGTTATTGTTGTGCTTGCGGTAGGAGCAATATTCTTCTCTCTAATGAGGGGTGCTGATAAGTCTCAGTCACAAGCAAGCTCGCAATCGCAGCAGACGCAGCAGACGCAGCAGACGCAGTCTCAGAGCTCACAAAACAAGGGCTACATTGATTCTGTAGCAGCGGATGACCCGTATGCAAAGGGCATTCACCATGTTCGTATTGTGGTGAAGGATTACGGCACTATCGAGGCAACTCTTAACGCAAACGTTGCGCCTATTACGGTTTCTAATTTTGCCCATCTTGCCGAGTCAGGCTTCTATAATGGCCTTACGTTCCATCGCATTATTGACGGCTTCATGATTCAAGGTGGAGATCCTAAGGGCAATGGCTCGGGTGGATCCGAGAATAAAATCAAGGGCGAGTTCACCAAGAACGGTGTCGAGAATAACATCTCACATACACGTGGAACTATTTCCATGGCGCGCGCTCAAGATCCTAACTCGGCAAGCTCACAGTTCTTTATCATGCAGGCAGACAACTCAACTCTGAATGGAAATTACGCTGCATTTGGCACGGTAACAAGTGGAATGGACGTTGTTGACGCAATTTGTAAAGGCGTTAAACCCACCGATTCAAACGGAACAATTCCTGCTTCAGAGCAGCCAGTCATTGAGTCCATCACGATGATTGATTAGATTTCTTATATAAAATTTTGTTATGTTATCGAATGACCTGCAACGTTTTATAAAGTTGCAGGTCATTAGCGTATAACGAGCTTCTCATGATATACTATTGTTATCCGAGAGGAGTGGTGTTATGCGAGCTGTTGGAGAGTTTTGCGTTCACCC
>CAJZGX010000121.1:0-3524 GCA_916048235.1 uncultured Atopobium sp. | reverse complement strand
CATCAAGAATGGAAAAATCTGAGTGGTTGTGGAGGTGAACAAATGCCATCTTTTTCTACGCTCTTCTCTTTGTGCTTCAAAATTTGTTCTTTTACCAAGGGCTCTTAATTTCTTTGTATAGTGTAGCCGATTCGCCGGACAATAACTACTAATACAAACATATGTTCTATGTGCTAATACTTCTATTGACGCTGGTAAATTGGATGAAAATATTTTCTCGCCAATTTCATAACATCGCAAAATCTCTCTTAGTTGGCGTAGGCCATCCGTTCAAAAATTTCTCAAAATAAAAGTTTCAAACTGGTAACTCTTAGACTAGGGACACCTTAATTGGGAATATAGTTTTTGTATTACCTATTCCAGTTAAGGAGATCACATGGATCAGATGAAAAGCATTTCCTTTGACGACATTACAGCGGCTCAGAAGAACTTTGAGTCCGACCGCGCTCACACAGTAGCTAAGAATGCTGCTACCAGCGCTGGTGTTAGAAAAGCAGCTCGTGTACCAGAAGGTGTTGCCCTTAATCCTCTTACTTTTGATGTTGAGGTAAAGCAGGGTGACCGCACTAATCAGAAGCGCTCTGGTCGTTGCTGGATGTTTGCATCACTCAATACGTTTAGATACCGCATCATCAAGAAATACAACCTCTCCACTTTTGAGCTTTCTCAGGCATATCCACTGTTCTGGGACAAGATGGAGAAGTCCAACTGGTTCCTTGAGAACATTCTGGACACCCTTGATGAGCCTCTGAATGGTCGTCTTGTATCCTTCCTGCTCACCGATCCAATTGGCGACGGTGGCCAGTGGGATATGTTTAAGAGCCTTGTAAAGAAGTACGGTGTAGTTCCAAAGAGCGCTATGCCAGAGACTGCTAACTCTTGCAACACCCACGAGATGGACGCGTATCTCACACGTTATCTTCGTAGTGCTGCAAAGCGTCTTCGTGAGACCGCAACAGCTGGTGAGTCCCTTGAGTCTCTGCGCGAGATGAAGAAAGAGATGATGGAGGACGTCTATACCCTGCTGGTAACTTGCCTGGGTCAGCCTCCTGTATCTTTTGAGGCACGCCTGCGCGATAAGGACGATAATCTCGTCCTTTCTGGCACTTTTACCCCTCAGGAGTTCTTCGCTGAGACTGTTGACATGAATCTTGATGATTACATCTCAATCATCTCTGCACCAACCGCAGATAAGCCTTTCAACCACACCTACACCGTTTCTCGCTTGGGCAACGTTGTTGAGGGTGGCGGCGTTCGTTACCTCAACCTAGAGATCCCTGAGCTCAAGCGCCTTGCTGTGGCTCAGCTTAAGGACAACCTGCCTGTCTGGTTTGGTTGCGATGTTGCTCAGTCCTACCTTCGCGAAGAGGGCATCATGGACACCCGTGCGCTTGACGTTGATGGCCTCTTTGGCTTCCCTGTTGAGGGCGCACTTGACCGTGCTGAGCGCCTTGACTACGGCGAGTCTCTGATGACTCACGCAATGGTTCTTGAGGGTGTTAACTTTGACGCAGAGGGTAACACTACTCTTTGGAAGGTTGAGAACAGCTGGGGTAAAGACCACGGTCGCGATGGCTTTGACACCATCTCTGACCCTTGGTTTGACGAGTACGTCTACCAGATTGTTGTTGACAAGAAGTACCTCACTCCTGAGCAGCTCAAGACCTTTGAGACCGAGGAAGCAACCGTCCTCGAGCCATGGGACCCAATGGGCTCTCTTGCAACGCTTCGCTAAGGCACAAACCATCTGGCGAGAAGATCGGTCTTCTCGCCAGGTTTTTTCTAAACGCTACAAACAAAAGGAGCCGCAATGGCTGATCAGACCATAAATCCACAGTGGGCAAACGAGGAAACCGCTGCATTTAGTGCAGACCGTGCTAACCGCGTTGCTCGCAACTCCGTAACCTCTATGGGCGTTTCCGCAGCTGCTCGCGATATCACCACCATGCGTACCTACACTGATACCTACGGTGTTGCTGTTGCAAAGACGGGCGACGTCACCAACCAGCGTCAGAGCGGTCGCTGCTGGATGTTCTCTTCTTTCAACGTACTTCGCCAGGAGGCAATCAAGAAGCTTGACGTTGATACCTTTGAGTTCAGCCAGGCATATGGCATGTTCTACGACAAGCTTGAGAAGGCAAACTCTGCACTTGAGTACATCATTCAGACCGCTGACCAGCCAACCGATTCTCGTGTTGTCAACACGCTTCTGACTGAGGGCATTGGCGATGGCGGTTACTACTCATTTGCCATGAGCTTGGTTGAGAAGTACGGCCTGGTTCCTAAGGATGCTATGCCAGAGACTGCTTGCTCCAAAAACTCCACTCAGATGGATGAGCGCATTGACCGCCTGTTCAGAAAGAGTGCTGGCGAACTTCGCGCAGCATACGCAGCTGGCAAGTCTCTGGATGAGCTTCGTGCGCTTAAGCAGGAGCAACTCAAGGGCTTCCACCAGATTCTTTCCGTCTGCCTTGGCGAGCCACCTCTGACCTTTGACTTTGAGTGCAAGGTTGGCAAAAACGCACAGGTAGATAAGGCAAAGCTCTCCCCTGTTGAGCCAAGTAAGGCTTCTGACAACAAGGACAAGAAGAACGGCGAGAAGGACGAGGAGAGCACCCAGATTCTTCGCGACTTTGGCATTACTCCTCTTGAGTTTGCTGAGCGCTATTGTGGCGTTGACCCTCGCGGCTTTGTCCAGCTCATCTCCGTTCCAAGCAAGAAGTATCCTTACGGCAAGGTGTATCACCCAACCTTCATCGATACCGTTTTGGGCGGCATTAAGACTCGCTTCTTAAACGTTGAGCCAGAGGTTCTTGAGGCAGCTACCATTGCTTCTTTGAAGGATGGCAACCCTGTCTGCATGGCCTGCGACGTTATGCAGGAGTTCCCTCGCCACAATGAGGACTTCAACTACGTCCTCTCAACCGACACCATGGATTACAACGGCCTCTTTGGCGTTGATTTTGACATGGATCGCGCCTCAATGATTGAGAACTATGAGACTTCCCTTACCCACGCAATGACCTTCCAGGGCGTTGAGCTTGATAAGGACGGTAAGGCTAAGCAGTGGCGCATTGAGAACAGCTGGGGTAAGGACTCCGGTAAGGACGGCTACCTCATCATGAGCGCAGACTGGTTCCGCCTCTACGGCGGCGAGGCCGATGTTCGTCGTCAGTACGTTCCAGAGGACCTGCTCAAGGTCTGGGACGAGGGCGAAGATGTCCAGATTGATTTCTGGGAGAACCTTGGCTACTCCCTTGGTGGCCGTAACCGCAAGTAAGGTTCGCAATCACAGTGTACGAATACGGATAAAAACGCACCCAAGGCCGGTACAGAATTTTCTGTGCCGGCCTTATTAGTGTATACTGGAGTATAAGAAAAACCTTATCTTATTTTAGGAGGTTTTTATGAAGTTTTTTTCAAAGGAACGTATAATTTTACGGATTATTGTTATATTTCTTTTCCTATTAATCTGGTATTGCGATTCCAGAGGCATGCTTCCAGAAAATGGTCGTACTATCCTT
>CAJZGX010000120.1:0-3561 GCA_916048235.1 uncultured Atopobium sp. | reverse complement strand
AGCGGGTGGTTTTGTGTTTCGCGCGCTTCTCGCGCTCAACAGGCTAAAGCCTCGAACCAAACAAGCTGCTCAATGTTAGCACTGAGCAGCTTTGACAACTACGTTTTTACATAAATTGTAATCAGAAAATTATGTTATTGAATGCACTTTCATTTAGTACAGCGTTTATGACAAAAACTTTGATGTTTTTCTCGTCAGGAGCCCTCACGTACGTGCCCTTTTCCAGGCGAGAAGATCATGCGCCAGAAACTTACTCCTACTCAGCGCTTTCCTGACCAAAACGCTCTTGCCTCAGGCGCAGCGCCTCGTATGCGCAACCATACATTGCAGCCTGATTGCCCAAGCTCGCAGCCTCAATACGAGCGCCCTTGCTTACCGGTAGAGCGTACTGCTCAAAACACTCGCGAAGCTCGGTAGCAAACGTTGCAAACGAACCCGCAACGCCGCCGCCAATCAAGAACATGGCAGGATCAACCACGCACGAAACCTGCGCCATAGCAAGGCCCAGGTAGTGGCACATCTTATGGATAGCAAGGGTTGCGCACTCATCGCCTTGAGCATGAGCCCTAAACACGGACACCGTATCAGTCTCGTGCTCAACGTTCACAGGAACAACACCTCGAGCAACACATTCCTCCAGGTACAGGCGGACAACACCCTTGGCAGAAGCGTACTGCTCCAGGCAACCATGACGACCACAGCCGCAGGTCAACGTCTCTTCTGGCTCAACAATGATGTGACCAATCTCGCCGCCCGCGCCAAAAGCGCCCGCAGCAAGCTTGCCGTCTACAACAACGCCTGCACCAACGCCGGTGCCCAGCGCAATTAGCACAAACGACGGCACGCCCACGGCAACACCAGCCCACGCTTCGCCCAGAGCGGCGGCGTTAGCATCGTTGACAAACGCAATGGTTGCGTTCGGCAGGCACATATTGATTGCCTGCACCAATCCCTCAGGATCAATGTCTACATTGGCGAGAAGACCAACGGTTCCATCATCTGCAACAGGACCTGGAATATCCAAACCACACGCAATAACATCGTTGCGGCTTGCTTTTTGGCCATGAACAATCAGCTTAATAGCATCGGTTACCGTCTGATAACCGCCCTCGTTATCAAGTGCGGGTGTCTTGACCTTCTGCTCAGAAAGTAGCTCTCCCTCTGCAGAGAAGAGTCCCAGCTTGATGGTGGTGCCACCAACATCAATGCCCAATACGTATTCCATAAAACCCCCTAGTTGCCGCGCTTAAGCGCACCCTCAACAAGCTGCGCAAGAACGTCTTCAACAGCGTATCCTGCAGCTTCAATAGCCATTGGAACAAGGGATGTCTCGGTAAGTCCTGGGAACGTCTTTAAGCCCATGACCAATACGTGATGTCCATCCCAAATAAAATCGATACGAGCAAGATCTCTGCAACCATAAGCGGTATATACCTCAAGAGCTGCACGCTCAAGAGCCGCACGAGCAACAGCTGGATCTGCACCAAGAGTTGCTAAAGACTCAGAGCGAACAGGACAGAAGTGCTGAATACGCTCTGGATCAAGGCGAGCATCCGTGTCATAAATGCCCTTGGTTACCGAAATTTCTACTGGTGGCAGGGTTTTCTCGCCATCTGCGTCAGAGAGCACAGTAACACTTACTTCAACGCCATCAACCCACTGCTGGATAATGACGGAGTCGTCAAAACCAAGTGCGCCGAGAAGTGCTGGTCCAAGCTGGTCAGCGCTGTCAACCTTAGAAAGGCCCATAGCAGAGCCGCCGTGAACGGGCTTGA
This sequence comes from uncultured Atopobium sp., assembly GCA_916048235.1. Taxonomy (GTDB): domain Bacteria; phylum Actinomycetota; class Coriobacteriia; order Coriobacteriales; family Atopobiaceae; genus Lancefieldella. The sequence goes on along the minus strand of CAJZGX010000120.1, from coordinate 1,786 downwards.
CTGCTAGAGGGAAGCCAACGCCGCCACCAAGGCGCTCGGGAACCAGATCAAGAGCAGCTGCGGCTCCAAGATCTTTAAACGCACTGGCAGTCAGCACAATCTGAGGAGGCCAGATGACCTCGGACTCCTCCTTTGACCAGGCCTGACGCACAATAAACGGCATGTCAGCCTTATTCCAGGCAGCCCTACAAGACGCTGGTCTAGACCCCACATACGGAATCTTGAGGAACTCCAAAAGCGCAGGTACTGCACCATCTTCTCCGCCCGCACCGTGAAGACACACAAACGCAACATCGGGTTTCTCGGCACGAAGGGTGTCTACCAGGTGTGCGTCAGCATCAAGTGGTAATACCTCATAACCACGCTTCTCCAAAGCCTCAGAGACAAGAGCTCCGCTTTTGAGCGAGAAGTTCCTCTCAAATGAGGCTCCACCCATAATGACAGCAACTTTTGTAGCCATACTTAACACTCCCTTGCAGAGGATTGAGATTCAGAATGAGAAGACTCAGGTAGAGCGCCCGCCTCTAGGAATGCGCGATACAGCGCCATGCGATCTTGGACGCACAAAGACAGCCTGCGGATTGCCTCGTGGATGCGCTCTGGCGTCTCAAATGAGTAGCACAGGCGCATACTTGAACTAATACGCTGGTCAGGATAGCAATAAACACCTGGTACAAAGGCAACTCCCTCTTCGATTGCACGAGGAAGCAACTGCTCAGTGTTGAGGTATGGCGGGAAGGTTACCCACAGGAACAAACCGCCCTCCGGCTTTGTCCAGGTAACGTCTTTAGGGAAGAACTCTGCAAGCGCTGCCAGCATGGCGTCTTTTCTCTCTTTATAGCGAGACTTAGACACCTCAAGTGCTGCCTGCCAATCAACCTCATTGAAGTAGTGCTCAGCAAGAATCATGTTAAAGGGGCTGGTACACAGATCAGAGCCAGACTTAGCAAGGTTGATGCGCTCAAGGAAATGACGAGGTGCAACCATCCAAGCTAAGCGCAGTCCAGGGGCAAAAATCTTTGACGTGGTTCCCAAATAAATGACATTTGGATCAAGCGTCTTAAGGCGTGTTAGATCTTCTCCCTCAAAGCGGATAAGACCATACGGATCATCCTCAACAACAGGGATGTTGTACTGGCGAGCCAGCTCAAGAAGGCGCAGACGCCTTGGCATAGACATGGTGATGCCGGCAGGATTGTTAAAGTTAGGAATAACGTAGATGAACTTAGGCTTTCTACCTTGGCTTGCAAGCTCTTTAAGCTTTGCCTCAAGCAGGTCTGTTCTGATGCCTTCTTCGTCCATATCAATGGTGTGAACAGTAGGCTCATACGCAGAAAATGCCTGGAATGCGCCAAGATAGCTTGGACCCTCACAGATAATATCGTCCCCTGGGTTAAGAAAGACGCGACCCAGAAAATCAAGCGCCTGCTGAGAACCAGAAGTCAAAATCATCTCGTCAGGATCAGCCTCGACGCCCTGAGCGGCCAGAATCTTGCAGATAGTCCTTCTGCACTCAATACGGCCATCAGAGTTGCCGTACTGAAGAGACCTAAGGCCCTCAACAGCAACGCAGCGTCGAGCGCACTCTGCAACCTGATCAAGTGGCAGCGAAGAAATGTCTGGTAGGCCACCAGACAGCGCAATGACACCTGGACGAGACAGGGCTGCAAACAAATCTCGTACTTCGCTCTTTCGCATGGTTTGAACACGCTCTGCGTACAGATCACTCCATACGTCAAACGAGATTCTGCTGTCATCCATAGAACTCTTACTCCTTACAGGCCAT
>CAJZGX010000119.1:0-3655 GCA_916048235.1 uncultured Atopobium sp. | reverse complement strand
CTCGCAGGCTCGTCTTAACGGGTGAAGAAGCTCTAGCGCTTAAAGAGGCTTTTACCGCACTTGCTTTGCCCCAAGAAAGTGTATTTTGGAGCCTCTTGAAGCCTCCATATACAAAAAGCTCTTCACCAGACGGGTCTTCGGTCTCTCTTGTCTCCAAAAGTCACTTTAAAGAAGTAGATGCGTTCCTCACCTGCTCAAATGCAATTGCAGAATCTCAAGTCATTTCATTCAACTATCGCTCTGAGGCGTCTGTTGCAGAAGCTCGCGGTGATAGAGATGCTGCAATTAGCCAGAGAGAGGTTTTTCCCTATAAGCTGTCATACGGAGAAAATGGGTGGCTTATCGAGGGGGTTGATTTAAACCTAGAGCAGCAAAGGGTCTTTAGGGTCAATCGAATGAGCTGCATTGAAACGCAATCCGCTTCATTGGAGCGCAGAAAGCTTGCGGAACTTGTGCGAGATTCTGCTATGCAAGAAAAGTCTCAGCTGGTAGAGCTTACCTTCTTTGATAAAAATGCTCTTACGCACTATTCGTGGCCGGGACTTAAAACAGTTGGAAGCCAGCGCAATGCTGTAGAAATTAAAGCAACTATCCCCTACTACGGCGGAACATGGCTGCTACAGCGGTTGCTTGCCCTTAAAGGAAAAGTAACAACCAAAGACAAGGCCGTGATACACGCAATGCGCACTTACGCCGCGTCTTTGCTTGCTGCAGAAGAGCAGCTCTGAGCTAATCAGGCGATTACATCCCTGCTACGCGTCGTGTTCTTCTCGCCACTTGGCAATTGGCTCGGAAATGTCCTTTGTACAAACGCGCTGGTAGTTCTTGTTGGGTAGCGATTTCAAGAACGAGCTGCCATATCGCTTGGATACTAGCCTGGAATCGGCAAGCACCAAAACGCCCTTATCCTCAGCGCTTCTAATAAGGCGACCAGCAGCCTGCTTTGTTGCAATTACCGCCTCTGGCAGAGAATAGCGCCACCACGCACGATCTTCTCGCGCTTCACGCTCTTTGACCAGCGGTTCATTAGGGCTTGCAAACGGAAGCTTAGGAATTACTACGCACCTAAGCGTGTCTCCCGCAGCATCAAAGCCTTCCCAGAACGATTTAAGAGCAAACAGCGAGAGGTTCTTTTCGGCTAGGAACTTTTCACGAACACGTCGAGCAGAAGAAGAGCGCTCCTGGCAGGCAAGATTAAGGCCCTGCTCACTCAAGCGTGGCTCCAACGCTTCATAGAGGCGCTCCATATCGCGCCTGTTGGTAAAGAGCGTCAGCACTGAGCCGCCCATCTGAACATGAACGTCGTATAGCAGCTTTTCCAGAGCATCTAGGTAACCTGGATCAGTCGGCGCAGGCATGTCTTCAGCCACAAAGACAGCCATATGATTCTCGTAGTCAAAGCTAGAGTCTAAGTGCAGACTCTTGTGTTCAAAGGCGCCTCTATCCAGGCCAACAGCGTGCTCAAAATGCGAGAAATCATCTCCAACGGCAATGGTCGCCGAGGTAAACACAACGGAATGCGTCTCAGGAAGCCACTTCTTTGCCAGCTCTGCACCAATATCAAGCTTCTCAGCCACAAGAGCCTCAGAGCCAATATCACGCTTCAGTCGAGTCAACTTTGCTGAATAGACGTAACTCTTGTCCGTTCCCTCGCAAATAAGCTTCAACGACTCCAGAAGGGTGCTCAAGAACACTCCCGCCTCACTCAAGTTACTTGCAAGGTTTGGAGCTGATGCGGCAAGCGCATCGGTGGTTTTTCCTATACGAAGCGCTGCTTCTTCAAGAGCAGATAGAGCAACGGAAGCGGTCTCCAGGACCTCTTTCCATTCCTCTGTCTCTCTCACCTCATCGTTAATCCAAAGCTGAAGGGAGTTATAGCCGCCGTCGCTTTTGGCCAATGGAGCCAGCTCATGCACGGTGGCCATAAGGTTGCCCATTGCTGCCATGGCTCGCTGAACTGCAGCGGCAGAGCGCGTGAGAAGACCGGTAAGCAGCGTAGAGTCCTCAAGATTGGCAGCGCCCACCATAGCGGCATGAATGGCTCCGGACTTAATTCCACCAAGCAGCTCAAAGCCATTTCTCATCTCTTTGGCAGAAATTTCTACTGCCCACTGATGGCGAGCCTCGGCCTCAAAGCCATGAGCCTCGTCAATCACCCAATGTCTGATAGGTGGCAGAATTTTTCCGTCAGCAGCAACGTTTCTGAGCAACAGAGAGTGATTGGTTACCACAACATCCGAAGATCTCGCACGTTTACGAGCTCCATGAACAAAGCACTCATGAGGGTAATACGGGCACTTGGAGCGCAGGCACTCCGCTGCTTTAATAGTTACCATCTCTCGTGGAACCGAGCGCCAGCGAATCCCCAACGCATCCAAATCGCCATCAGCCGACTGGCACGCGTAGGCATAAATCACCGCAATTGCGGTCAGCATGTCAGACGCAACGCTGTTGCTCGAGCGCCCTTCCTGGTCAAGCAGCGTCAACGGCAACTCCTCAAGAGCGGCCCTGTCAACGCGATGTAGGCACGGATAGTGCTCGTATCCTTTTAAGCTGCAGAAACTCAATCCATTTGGCAGCGCTCGTGCAAGAGCCGGAAGGTCATGAGCAACTAGCTGGTCAGTCAAGGCGTTTGTCTTTGTAGCAATGCCTACGGTAACGTCATTTTTCTGCGCAAACAATACTTCAGGCAACAGATATGCAATTGACTTGCCAATACCGGTTCCAGCCTCAAGCTCTCTGTGCGAAGAAGTTACCAGCGCGTTTCTGACCTCAACGGACATGCTAACCTGCTCGCTACGTGTCTCAAATTTGTCATACATCTGCGAGACAATGCCCGGTTTAGCAAACGCTCTGTGAATCTCGTCTTTAGAAATCGGCAGCATGGCAGGCGTCTCAGGGTCATCCGCATCTCTTCTCGCCTTTGCTTTTATGTCGGCAACAAGCTGGGCGCGAATGTCCTTGAGCGAGAAAAACGTGCCCGAGATCTCTGCATCTGCAAGTTCGGCACCTGTTGCATCTTTCTTTGCGACACCGCGCTGAACTGCTTCTTCTTCCTTCAGCTGCGACAAATACGAGAAGATTGGCCTAAACGTCCACTCCACGCCGTCGTGCATTGACGCCAGTTTGGCGAGAAGACCGCGGGGCAGATTCATAAGTCCCAAAAGCAAGATGCGCCACATGCCACAAAGAGCGTCTACGTCGTCACTTGCGCGGTGCGTAACCTTCATGGTGCCAAACGCTTCAGCCATGCTGGAAAGCTTATGCGAAGAAAGTCGAGGTAGCGCTACGCGTGAGAGCGACAGCGTGTCAATCCAGGTGTCGGAGACAGAAGTTCCGCCGGGCACCCGTTCAATAAACGTACGGTCAAAGGTGGCGTTGTGTGCCAAAACCGGAAGACCACCGACAAATTCTGCAAGTGCAGCAACAGCTTCCTTTGCACTTGGTGCGCCCTTAACGTCTTCATCGGTGATTGAAGTGAGGGCCGTAATTTCTTCTGGAATTGGACACCCTGGGTCAACAAAAGTCTGAAAGCGCTCCACAATCTCTCTGCCGCTCAATTTAGCAGCAGAAATCTCAATAAGGGAACATTTCTTAAAGGACAGACCTGTTGTCTCGGTATCCAAAACAACAATGTCGTCCTCTAAGACGTCAA
>CAJZGX010000118.1:0-3706 GCA_916048235.1 uncultured Atopobium sp. | reverse complement strand
TATTTTTACCATGACAATGTTGATCGAACTTCAGGATGCTGAGTCTTTCTTGAGTCTCAAAGAGCGTCTTGATACCGTCTCAGAAAAGCTTGGTGTACAGGTAAACATGCAGCGTGAAGAGGTCTTCACGTTTATGTATCGTCCTTAAAGAGGTAGTGTTTTGTCAGAGCTTTCAACAGAAGAACTCATTGCTCAGAAGCAGTCTTGGCTCAATCAAGATGCATCAAATCTGAAAGTAGAAATCGTCTTCTCCGATATGGATGAAACATTTCTCCATACCGATAAATCTCTTGATGATAACAACATGGCTATGCTGGACCGCCTGGCTGAGTTAGGTATACCTTTTGTGCCTTGTTCCGGACGTGCGTTTAACGTGCTGCCAAAAGAAGTTGTGAACCATCCTGCTTCTAAGTACGTGGTGTCTTGCGATGGCGCCATTATTAGAGACCTTTCTACCCAGACGGTACTGCACGAGTCTACTGTTACCAAGGAGCAGGCGCTTGAGTTGTATCAAAAGCTTAAAGACCTTCCTGTCACTTTTGATATTTTTGCAGACGGTGGTGTTTATCTGGAGCGCTCAAGGCACAATCTTATCTCTCAGTTGGATATTCCCGCAGATCATGCAGCATTTATGCAACGCTCGCGTACGCCCTTTGACCAAAGCGTCGAGGAGTTTATTGACAGCGTAACTACCATTGAGCGACTTGGCTCCTACTGGTCAGTTGCAGAAGGCGAGAAGTACCAGGCACTTGTAGCAGATGCTGTTGCCTCGGTAAAAGGACTCAGTGGCACGGCTTCCATGAGTATGGGAATGGAGATCTTGGCCGACGGCACCTCAAAGGGAGCCGCACTTCAATGGCTGTGCAACTACCTTGGTCTCTCCACAGAGAATGCTGCTGCCTTTGGTGACTCGCTCAATGATGTTGCAATGCTTTCTGCAGCTGGAATGGGTACGGCAGTTGCTAACGCTCGTCGTGAGGATTTTGAGGCTGCAACCTATATCACCTTGACTAACGATGAGGCGGGTTTCTCGCGATTCCTTACGTGGGTGCTGGGAGAGTAACATCTCAGAGTTTTGCTCAAGACATGACATATCGTGTAAAGAAAAAGCCGGCAGATACCATCTGTCGGCTTTTGTTGTAACTAGTAGAAAGTACGAGGCACTAGGCTAGTGATTACTGTCCTGCTGCTCTTCAAAGACGTCTTCATCGGCCGCTTCCTCATCAAGCTTAAGAGGACGGAAGCTAGCGGTATCGCCACCAACATAGTCTGCCACGGTAGCTGCGTTTTCAACGCGCTCTTTGTGCAGTGCCTCTGCAAAGATATCCTCATCTTCCTCAATCTCTGCAATACGCTCTTTCATAGGAGCCTCAACAAGTGGCATGGAGCTTGTCTGGGCTGCGTCATCGAGCATGATGCGGATGAGTTTCTGCTCACGCTTAACCTTGGAGAACAAAGGAACGTACTCAAAGACAATGTTGGAGTTCTCAAGACCATACCAGCGAGCAGGAGATCCGCAGATACGACGAATAAAGTACTTAAGTTCAAGGCAGCGAGCGTCAAAACCGTTGATGTCGGTCTCCGGAGCTAGTACCTTACGCAGCAAGCAGAATCTAAAGTCACCAATCTCAGAGTGCTCCTTGTAGATAGAGTACTTGTGGTTTTGTGGAGCAAGCTGGTTGTTCTTAATCAGATCACCAACAATTTGATAGAGATAGGTGTTGATGCGCTGGTTAACCTTGAAGCCAAGTCGCAACGTAATCTTGAACAGGAAGTCTGTACCAAAATCGTTAACGATAAACTCGCGCGTATTTGGGTCATCTGTCAGCGAGATGTTAATGAAGTAGTAGGCCTTTGCGCGCTTTGGGCGCTTATCCAAGATGGAATAGAGGATGTCTCGATCCAGCTTGTCAAAGGATTAATCATTAGTAAGAAAAACCAGGTTATCAGCGAGAGTTGAATAGTCCGCATCGTGGCTCAAGCTACGGAGCTGGTCAATGTATTTATCTACGGGGAGATAAACGCTCTGCGTCCTCTCAACAGCGGTACCGCGACGCCAGACAAACATGACAACAAAAATTGCGGTAGCCATAAGAACGGTAAAGTAGCCGCCGTGGAAGAACTTGGTAAGGCTTGAGAAGAAGAACATAGCCTCGATAGCACCAAAGAAAAGAATGAATGGAATGGCCGCCCATAGGCGCTTTCTGATAACAGCCAGGTAGGTGTAGAGCAAGATTGAGGTCATGAGCATGGTAACGGTAATTGCAAGACCGTACGCTGCTTCCATGTGCTCAGAGCTCTGGAAGAGAAGTACAACGCCAATGCAGCCAACCCACATGATGTTGTTTACAAGTGGAATGTAAATCTGGCCCTTTGTTGTGGAGGGGTAGTTAATCTTAATGTGAGGCATAAGATCAAGTTTAATTGCCTCAGAGACAATGGAGTAAGAGCCAGTAATCAGTGCCTGAGAGGCAATAATTGCAGCAAGCGCAGAGAGAATAACGGCAAATGGTCTAAGCTGACCAGGAAGCATTTCAAAGAAAGGATTGAGGTCTTTGATTGCGTTGAAGCCCTCGTTGGTGTGGTTAGTGATGATCCACGCGCCTTGTCCAAGGTAGTTAAGAATCAAGCAGACCTTAACAAAAGGCCAGCTTACGTAAATGTTGCTCTTGCCAACGTGACCCATGTCAGAATAAAGCGCCTCTGCACCAGTGGTACAAAGGAAGACACTACCTAAAACCATAAGACCAGCTGCATTGAGCTTGCCATCAAAGAGGAACAGAATGCCGCGGACTGGGTTAAGAGCTCGAACAACGCTAATGTCAGCAAGCATGTTCATAACACCCATGGCACCCAAGAACAAGAACCAAAGCGTCATGACAGGGCCAAAGGCCTTACCAATGGTAGAAGTACCTGCCTTCTGCAGAGCAAAGAGTGTGCAGAGAATGGCAATGGTAATCATGACAACAATGTGCTGATTATCACCAATAATGGCATGAGCTGCAGGAATAGTACGCAAACCCTCAATAGCGGTGGTTACCGTAACAGCTGGGGTCAAAATACCGTCAGCAAGAAGAGCTGCGCCACCAATCATGGCAGGAATAATCAGCCATTTGGCGCACTTTTTAACCAAACTGTAGAGCGCAAAGATTCCGCCCTCATTGTGGTTGTCTGCCTTCATTGCAACCATGACGTATTTAACGGTTGTAATGAGTGTCAGCGTCCAGATAATAAGGGACAGAGCACCCAAAACAACATCGGTGCTCATGGTAAGAAGTCCACTATTACCAGCGATAATTGCCTTCATGGTGTACATTGGAGAAGTGCCAATGTCACCGTAGACAATGCCAAGGGTAACAAGTACCATGCCAGCACTTAGAGGAATGCCAGTTGATTTCTTGGCTTTGTCCTTAGAGAAAAGCGCATGAAATGCAGCTTTACTTGTATTCATCCATTAATCCTCTCAATAGATGATTAGTACAGTTCGTCATCATATGTTAGTCCATATACCTAGTTATAACTAGACGAATGTACAAACGTACTTATTTTGTCTGCAAGCGGAAAAATTTACTCATTTTCCCGCGGTTTTCTCGAGATTTTATATGCATGATGGATCTTCTGATTTCTTGAGAAGTCCTCCGGAATAGTTTCACTTGTGATGTCTTCGATGATGACACCAGCTCGCTGGATCTTCTCGACATCTGGT
>CAJZGX010000117.1:0-3710 GCA_916048235.1 uncultured Atopobium sp. | reverse complement strand
TGCACTTTCGCGGGTAGGCGTTTTTCTACAGGAGCTGTTCTATGACGGCACCAATTTTGTCTCTGATCACCAGATTGGCGCGACCATCGTACGGCGTAGGTTGGTCGTTGATAATGGCCATTTTGTTGCCCTCGTAGTAGTCGAGAAGACCGGCGGCAGGCTGCACTACCAGCGAACTTCCTGCAACCACAAGAACCTCCGCTTGAGAGATGGCGTTCAAGGCGCCATAAACCGTGTCCATATCAAGGCCCTCTCCGTAAAAGACGATATCAGGCCTAATAACTGCGCCGCATTGACAGAGCGGCACCACAGACGACTGCTCTTCAATCTGATTAAGCGTGTAGGTGTGGCCGCACTCGGGACAATAAAAACGCGTCTCGTTGCCGTGGAGCTCAAACACACGCTTGCTACCAGCAGCTTGATGTAGTCCGTCGATGTTTTGCGTCACCACCGCGCGCAACTTTCCCGCAGCTTCCAAGTCTGCCAGCCACTTGTGAGCAATGTTTGGCTGAGCCTCCCCCAAATGATGAGAGTTTCTAAAATACGTGTAATACGCTGCGGGGTAATCGAGAAACACATCGAGCGAGAAGATCTCTTCAAGCGTAAAGTCTGGCGCCTTACTGTAGGCAAAAGACTCCTCGTTATCGGGGTCAACCGTTACACCATTTCCCAGGTCGTAGGCTTCTTTTCCTATGTCATAGCCGTCTTGGCCCAGGCCAATGGTCATATTTTCTACTTTGATACCGCCTTGGCGATACAGACCGTTAGTACCCCTAAAATCAGGAATACCGCTTTCCGTTGACACGCCTGCGCCACCAAAGAAAACAATGTTATCTGACGACTGAATCCAGTCTTTAAGCTGCTCAATCTTGGTCATTAGGCACCTCTAACCTAAAAAAGGGACCCGGATAAACTGGGTCCCTCGTCTCAAGCGCCGGAGCTCTTGGCGCTGAAAACGCTAGTAATCAAACTCGTCAGGAACATACTCAGTAAGGCATGCATCCAGACCGGCTTCAATTTCCTCATGGTTCATATGACGGCCAATGAAGCACAGCTTAGTTTGACGATCGCCCAGTTCATCATCCCATTCTGCGCGTAACTCGGGTTTCTCGTCAAGAAGGGTTTCTCGCTCATCCTCTGGCAGCGATGCGTAGAACATGCCATTCTCGTAGAACTGGACCTGCTTGCCGGCCTGCTCAAATACGTAGCTCATCTCGGGGTCTTGTGAAATCCAGATACTACCCTTGACACGGATGATATTCTTTGGCCAGCTAGCCACAAACTGGTTGAGTTTATCCAGGTCAAATGGCTGACGGCGTCGATACACAAAGGTAGTAATCTCGTACTCCAAAACCTCTGGGTCTTCGTGCTCCTCAGGATGCTCCATTGCATCCATCCAGGCAGCGGAGGCGTAGGCTTTGTCAAAGTCAAAACGGCCCGTATTGATAAGCTCGCTCATTGGAATGTCACCGTTGACCGCCTCAACAATAACGGCGTCTTTCTGCAGGCCGCGAACAAGCGCCTTGAGCTCGTGAAGCTGCTCTGGAGTAACCAGATCGGTCTTGTTGAGCACCAGCGTAGAGCAGAACTCAATCTGCTGAATAAGCAGGTTCTCGATGTCGTCCTCTTCAATATCTGGGTCGAGAAGATCGGCGCCGTTATGGAACTCCTCAAACATGCGAGCACAGTCAACAACTGCGACGATGTTATCAAGGTTGAGGTGAGAGTGGTTAGTTGCATGCTGGCTCTGATTGCAGAATGCAGAAATGTTATAGGTAATAGGGATTGGCTCACAGATACCCGAAGCCTCAATAATGATGTAGTCAAACTCCTCGGTATCGGCCAAATCACCCAACTGAAGTGCCAAGTCATTAGAAAGGGTGCAGCAGAGGCAACCGTTAGTAAGAGGAATAACGTCGCCTTCTTTAGCGTAGCCGCCGTCTTTAATAAGACCAGCATCAACGTTAATCTCGCCAATGTCGTTGACAATGACTGCTGCGTGAATACCTTCAGTGTTAGAGAGAATGTGGTTCAAAATAGTGGTCTTACCTGCGCCTAAATAGCCGGTAAGCAGCACAATTTTCACCTGCTTTGGTTCAGACATAGTGAGCTCCTTCAAATGTCAAACTTTTATATCAAAGAATAAACTTCTTGCCTGTAAAAGTGGGCCCTGACGCTTAAGTGAGTCAGGGCCCAACTTCGCGTTACAAATTATCGAGCTGGAAGCTTAGAAGCTACCGCGATCAATAATCTTGCCTTCCTTCATGATGACGTCCATGTTCTCAGGCGTGAGGTCGCGGATGTTGTTAGCAACGTCGCCCTTGACTACGAGGATATCAGCGGAGAGGCCTTCCTTGACAGCACCAAACTCGTTCTCCTTGCCAAGCATCTTTGCGCCGTTGTAAGTAGCAGCTGCAACAGTATCAAGGATGGAGATGCCAACCTTCTCAACAAAGTCATACATCTCATCGATGGTGACATAGCCGTAAGGAGTGACAAAGCTGAAGGAGTCGGAGCCGATGGTAATGGTGATACCCATGTCATAAGCCTTACGCAGGTTAGCGTAGGTGCGTGCAAGGCCCTTCTCGACAACAGTCTCGCCTGGGAATGCGTCAAGCTCTGGAGTCCAGTCTGGTGGATAAGTTCCGTACCAGGTTGGCAGGAAGCCGATAGTTGGGGTGAAGTATGTTCCCTGCTCAGCCATAAGCTTCATGGTGCGCTCGTCAAGCTCGAAGCCGTGAATGAGCTGCTTGCAACCAAAGCGGACGCAGTCATATGCAGCGTCAAAGTTATTGTAGGAGTGAGCGTACAGAGGAATGCCTACCAGTGCGCACTCGTCAGCAATTGCCTTGATCTCCTCGGTGCAGAAGAGCTGCAGACGGTCGGAGTCCCAGCGCCAAATGCCGCCACCGGTTGCCCAGATCTTGATGCCGTCAGGCTCTTCACGGAGACGACGACGAATTGCCTTACGAAGCTCCCATGGACCGTCTACCTGGTCGCCCCAAGGGTGTCCGTCCTTGGAAATCTGCAGTGGCAGGTGGTGAGAGTCACCGTGACCAGCAACGCGGCAAAGGCCAAGGCCGGTAGCAAAGATACGAGGACCCTGCATAATGCCCATGTTAACGAGGTCGCGGATAGCAATACCGTTACGGCCAATCTCAACGACAGTGGTAAGGCCGTGGGTAAGAGCGTCATAAGCCTGCTTGACTGCGCATGCCTGCTTCTGAGCAACGGACTCGATAACCCAGTCGTTATCGTTGTCGGTCAGGTTGCCGGAGAAGTGCAGGTGTGTATCAACAAGACCAGGCATTACGGTATGACCGGATGCGTCACGGACCTCATATCCCTCTGGGACCTCTTTGCGAGGACCAGCATAGGTAATCTTGTCGTCATCGATAAGGACAAGGGAGTCCTCAACTGGAGCAGCGCCAGTACCGTCAACGAGCTTGCCGCCTACAAAAGCATACTTACTCATGTTTCCCATCCTTCCTTTGTTGTCCGCTCACTTCTTTTAAACGGACGAGGTTTACTTGCATAGTAAGCCCGGGTTAACTCCTTTGGAATAAGTTAGCCATGGTTGCCGGTAAGCGGAGCAAAAATACCCATGAACGGATGTTCAGATATCAATAATTTCATATAAACATCTAAAGTATTTGATTACTTCATATTTGCTATGACTACATTGCATAGTTGTGTCAAAACAGTTTTTG
>CAJZGX010000116.1:0-3722 GCA_916048235.1 uncultured Atopobium sp. | reverse complement strand
TTGCTGGTCAAAATGACGGATGGAACAATCAAGGCAACTGTTTCTGATATTGAGCTCTCATAGATTAGGGGAACAACATGGATACTAAGAAGACCGAAGAGCTGACTTTTAAAGACGCTTCTATTGAACTTGAGCAGATTGTACGTAAGCTTGAGGGCACAGATTTGGAGCTCGAGGAGTCTTTGGCTCTGTATGCTCGTGGCGTTGAGCTGGTAAAAGATCTTCGTGGAAGGCTTGATACTGCAGAGCAGAAGGTTAAGGTTCTGCTTGATGAGTCCCAGGCAGGAGCTGCAATTACTGATACAACCGCAGCACCTTCTACTGCATATTTAGATGAGTAAAGGAGAGGCCATGTCTGACTGCATTTTCTGTAAGTTAGCTAACAAAGAAATTCCTACAGAGTTTCTCTATGAGGATGAAAACGTTGTAGCTTTTAATGACCTAAATCCTCTTACGCCTGTTCACGTTCTTGTTGTACCTAAGAAGCACTACGACAACATCATTGATGGTATTCCTGCTACAACCCTTGAGAGTGTTACTAAGGCTATAGCTGCGGTAACAGAAAAGACAGGAATAAAGGAGCCTGGATTCCGCGTTGTTACTAATACTGGAAAGCATGGTGGCCAGTCAGTCAATCACGTCCACTTCCACATTTTAGGTGGCAAGCAGTTGAATGATTCTATGGGCGAAAAATAAAAAATATTCAAGTTTTTTGCTCGTCTATTAAACTCCGGGGTATCTTGGGGTTTATGATGTCATGCGGTTATGTTTATTTGAAGTAGGAGAGGAAGACTTAATAGTCCGCACTGCTTCACGGAAAGAGGAGTCACATGAACGTACTGGTTATCAACGCAGGTAGCTCATCTCTTAAGTATCAGCTTCTTGACGTTGACACCCGCGAGGTTTACGCAAAAGGAAACTGCGAGCGTATCGGTATCGAAGGTTCTTTTGTTGGTCACGAGGAGCTTGGTGGAGAGAAGCAGAAGCTTGAGGTTGCTCTTCCTGATCACAAGACTGCTATTAAGCATGTCTTTGACATCCTTAAGACTATTGATAAGCCAATCGATGGCATTGGCCACCGTGTTGTTCAGGGTGGTTGGTACTTCCCAGAGTCTGCTGTTGTAGACGATAAGGTCCTGGCGCAGGTTCGTGAGGTTGCTCCACTTGCTCCTCTTCACAACTATGCAGAGGCTGACGTTATTGAGATTTGCCGCGAGCTCTTCCCAGAGGTTGGCAATGTAATCGTCTGCGATACTTCTTTCCACTTCAATATGCCAGAGAAGGCACATCGCTATGCTCTTCCTCGCGACGTTGTTGATAAGTACCACGTTCGCAAGTATGGTGCTCACGGTACTTCTCACCGCTATATTTGGCGCGCAACCAATGAGTTCACCAATGGTCAGACTCACAAGCTGGTAAGCTGCCACCTTGGTTCTGGCGCTTCTCTTTCCGCTATTGAGGACGGTCGCGATCTTGAGACCACCATGGGCCTTACTCCACTTGATGGCCTTATCATGGGTACCCGTTGCGGTACTATTGACCCAGCTACTGTCTTCTATCTCTCTCGCGTTGGTGGTTACTCCATCGATGAGATTGACACTATGATGAATAAGCAGTCTGGTCTTTTTGCCCTATCCGGACACTCTGATTCCAGAGATATTGAGGATGGTGCTCACGCAGGTGACAAGGACTGTCAGCTCGCACTTGAGATGTTCTATTATCGTACGTCTCAGCTCATCATGGAGATGGCTCAGGCTATGCACGGCTTTGATACCATGGCATTCTCTGCTGGTATTGGTGAGAACTCCGATGAGATGCGTCTTGGCGTTGTCAAAGAGCTTGAGTGGATGGGCGTTAAGATTGATGAGGAGAAGAACAAGGTTCGCTCCGGTGAAATCCGTGACATCTCTGCTCCAGATTCAAAGGTACGTGTCCTGGTAGTTCCTACCAACGAGGAGTACATGATCGCTCTTGACGTTCAGGAGCTTCTGGGCAAGTAAGTTTTGCTACAAACTGTGGTACTTAGTAACTCCCGCATAAATTTGCGGGAGTTTTTTTGTTTGAAGTTGTTTCTTCAGCTTAAAGAGCCACAAAATGAAATGCATTACGAGGCGTCGCGTCGTGTCCAACTACTTTGCCACAATACACAAAACCAGCATGTGTAAGTGTTGTAGTCATAGCGACATTTGCTTCATGAGTATCTGCGCGAACGTTTGAATAGTTTTCGCAAATCCAATTGAATATAAAAGAAGCAATTCCGTGACCTGTATATTTAACAGCCACTCGGTGAATAACAACGTAATCCAGGCTGTTTATCCAAGCGCCTTCAGCAATATTGACGTATGCCTCGTCAGGGCCAGGCAAGAGTGAGAAACAACCAAGAATTTCTTCTGGTTTATTTTCTTCACAGACTACAAAAAGGCCGCGGTTTTCATAGTCAGCAACAGCATCTTCTAAAAGTGGGTAATTCTTGGTCCACTGAAACGTGTTGTTATGCTGAGCCATGGTGTGGCGGCCGATGTCATATAAATCTGCAACAGCGCTGAGGTCTTTAGCAGCAGCTCTTCTAATGTGCATTAGAAGACCCTGATATTCAATGTTTTAGCTATACTTTGGCCAGGCTCAAGGCTTATGATACCTGGCTTGTGCTCAAAGACGCCATCAGTGTCAACGGTATCTGCAATGCCACACCATGGCTCAAGAGCAACAAATGGACAACCAGGAGCAGCACTCCAAATACCCAGATAATCAAAGCCTTCAAAATCCATTTGAATACCATGAGCCTCAGAAGGAGCTTCTGTGCTAGCCGCAAGTGTAATGCGTCTATCAGGGACGTCTTCAAGTGTGATGGTCTTCTCGCAATCAATAAGCTCCCAAGACAGGGGAAGCGTGTCAGAGTCCACAACAAGCCTTTGTGGAGTCGCGTAGTCACATAGACCCTCATCGGTAATTGAAGGGCCAAAACTGGTCCAGGAGCGCGTAAACAAGAGGCGATACTGGTCCAAAGAGGCTGCCTCAACGCCTGGTATAGGAATGTTGAACGCAGGATGTGCGCCAAGAGTGAATGGCAGTACAACGTTTCCCGTATTGGTGACCTCATATGTTTGTGTCAACGTATCGCCATCTACCGAGAAAATCAGTCTAAGTTCAAAGTCATAAGGATATGACTTGCGAGTCTCTTCGGTGCTCATTAACTGGAGCGTTACAGAAGAGGTACTCTGCTCGACAACCTCAAACTGGTTGAGGCGAGCAAGTCCGTGACGCGCAAGAGAGATGGTACCTTCCGCAGACTCTGCTTCACCGTCTTTGAGAACGCCAACAATGGGGAAGAGGATAGGAGCTCGTCTTGGCCACCAGTTGGAATCGCCTTGCCAGAGGTATTCCGACTCACCTTTACGTAAGCTCATGAGCTGTGCGCCCATGGTGTCAATTGAAGCGGTAAGAGAGTTGCTAGAAATAGAAATAATTTCAGACATAAATGCCTCCAGCTAAAGAATAAGCCAGCCTCTTTTGAGACTGGCTTAGTATACCAAGTTAGAAGTGCAGAAAGACTAGTTGTTGTCTGCCATCTGAGCCTGAACAGCGGTGATTGCAACAACACCAACAATATCGTCAGCGGAGCAACCACGGGAAAGGTCGTTAACAGGACGAGCAATGCCCTGAAGGATTGGACCGTATGCCTCAGCACCACTGAAGCGCTGAACAAGCTTGTAGCCAATGTT
>CAJZGX010000115.1:0-3737 GCA_916048235.1 uncultured Atopobium sp. | reverse complement strand
TCTTTTTTACTGACGGTAACGAAACATTTTAAATCAACATCTTGTTACTAACCATGCACATTTATGCAGGTGCCTGACCTGTTTCAAGAATTTGCTGGAGCGCAGCCTCATCAAGTACAGGAACACCCAAGCTCTCAGCCTTAGTAAGCTTAGATCCCGCGGCTTCTCCTGCTACTACAAAGCTTGTCTTCTTAGATACAGAGCCGGAAACCTTTGCTCCCATAGCTTTGAGCTGAGCACCAGCCTCATCACGTGTAAAGTGCTCAAGAGTTCCCGTTAAAACAAACGTAAGCCCAGCAAGTGTCTGAGGAAGCTCGTTTTCTGACTTCTCTTCCTCTAGCACTACGCCTGCCTGACGCAGACGCTCAATAACGGCAACATTTTCTGGTATCGAGAAGAACTCGTGTACAGATTCTGCAATCTTAGGACCAATACCTGGGATTTCAGCGATTTTCTCGACAGGGGCTGTAGCGAGCGCCTGAATGGAGCCAAATTCTTGGGCAAGCAGCTCCGCGACGTTAGCACCAACGTGCCTCATGCCAATACCAAAGAGTACGCGTCCAAGACCACGCGTCTTTGATTCCTCAACCTTTGCCATAACCTTCTTGGCAATAGTGTGACCCACAGGAATACTATCGCCAGAAAGGTGATCTGCAGTATCAGTATCGTAGACACGACCTGTAGGCATGTTTGCCAGCGTTTCTTCAGTGAGTTTGTCGTAGAAATCAGCAACGTCAGAGAGGACGCCCTCTTCAACCATACGATTAATAAGCTCGTCACCAAGGCCGTCAATGTCCATAGCCTTACGACTGCCCCAGTGAATCAGGCGTTCAACTGCCTGAGCAGGACAATCAATAGAGACGCAGCGGAAGGCCACTTCTCCTTCTTCCTGAATAACAGGGCTGCCACAGCTTGGGCAGGTAGTTGGCATCTGGAACTCAACAGCATCTGCAGGTCGAAGACTCAAAACTGGTCCTACAACCTCTGGAATAACATCTCCTGCCTTGTGGACAATGATGGTGTCCCCCTCGCGCACATTTTTACGACGAATCTCGTCAAGATTGTGGAGGGTTGCGCGTGCAATGGTAGAACCCGCAACAGTAACGGGATCAAACTCAGCAACAGGTGTGAGTACGCCCGTACGACCAACCTGAACACGAATTTCTCGCAAAACGGTCTGCTTTTCCTCTGGTGGGAACTTAAATGCAATAGCCCAACGAGGAGCGCGAGAAGTAAATCCTAGAGCTTCCTGGCTGGCAAAAGAGTCAACCTTTACCACCACGCCATCAATGTCGTAGTTAAGGTCTCCTCGCTGCTCAAGAGCTTGCGCACAAAAATCGTGAACTTCCTGAGCGCTCAAGCAACGACGAGCATGAGGATTAACATTAAAGCCGCAGCTACGAAGCCAGTTTAAGAACTCCCACTGACTGTGAACGTCAAGAGGACCCTCATCGGCCACTGCGTAGATAAAGGTCTCGAGGTCTCGATGAGCGGTAATCTTTGGATCCTTCTGACGCAAAGATCCAGCGGCCGCATTTCTTGGGTTAGCAAAAGGCTGTTTACCTGCAGCATCCGCATCCTCATTCAAACGAATAAAGGAATGCTTTGGCATATAGACCTCACCACGCACCTCAATGCTCTGGTTAAGACCCCTATTTTCAACCTGCTCAAGTCCTGCAAGTGCAAGTTCTCTTGGTACGTCAGAGATAGTCAAAACGTTTGCCGTAACGTTTTCTCCCGTACTACCATCACCTCGTGTAGCAGCACGTACAAACTGACCGTCACGATACGTGAGCGCAACACCTAAGCCGTCAATCTTAAGCTCACAGGTATATGCCACAGGGTTTGTAGGTGACGCACCAAGAGCCTCATCTGTCCTGGAAAGCCATGCATCTAGCTCCTCTAAGTTCATGGCGTCGTCCATGGAATACATGCGCGCGGCATGCTGGACAGGCTCAAACTGCTCAGAAACGTAACCACCTACGCGCTGGGTATAGCTATCCTCAGTTACAAGCTCTGGATATGCTGCCTCAAGCTGCTGAAGCTCAATAAGAAGGCGGTCAAACTCAGCGTCAGTAAGCTCTGGATTATCAAGGGCATAGTAGGCGTATGCCGCATGGTTCAAGATTCTATTGAGCTCTGCCGCACGAGCGACATCTTTTGGCGAAAGTGCTGCCATTACAACTCCAAACATAAAAACGTAGGTGCAAGAAATCTTGCACCTACCAGGTATTTATTTGCGTCCTCTTAAGGTTCTACCAAGGGCCTTAAGGGCTTCTCGCCTTGCGCTGCCATATGGTGCAATAGGGTCAATAATCTTGCGCAGAGGACTTGCATCAGAAAGCGCGCGCTCGTGGAACTCTGTGACGTCGGCGTCATTTCTAGCGCCTGGCACCATGTCCTGAATAATAACCTCGTAGAACGGAGTGTTGCGCGCGTACTTCCAGAAATAGGACGCCATGTCGCAGCTAGCGTTCTGCCAAGGCTTAATAGCACCAGCAAAGTGAACAATCTTTGGGGCACGACGTGCTGCCTGATAGTCATCAAAGACGCTATTTGGTGCCATTGGATAGAGTTTCTCGGCACGTCCAAAAATGTTGTGTGTCACGTTCCAGTCAGCGGGGAGATAAACAACGCGACCCTGGCACTCGCTGTTCAGAATATCTTGATCGTTGTAGATAAAGATTGGATTGGATGCAATGCGCAACCATTCTGGAACAGTGTGATAGCGGCGCAGTTCAGCGGTATTAAAGACCATAACTCCCGCCTGGAAGTATGCATAAGGATTCTTGAGGTTAAGTACGTCAAGGCTGTACTTCATGCGATCTCCGCCGCGGATGTTAAGGTTTGCCAGATAATCAATATCAAGCGTTGCAGCAATAAGATTGCTGCCCATTCTTACATCATAAAGTTCAGCAACATTACCATTGACCACAAGGTCAGAGTCTAGATAGACAACCTTATCGTAACCAGAAAGAATGTCTTGAGCCAAGAAACGGAAGTATGTCTCCACACTAATGTGAGCATTATTAGTATCTAGCTTGTAGTCTTTAACCATACGCCACACGTTATAGAACGTAATACGAGCATTCTTATAACGCGAGAAGTGCTTCTTAACCAGCTCCTGCTTTGATCCGCCAATATTAGTGTTGAGAACGACCACATCGTAGAAACGGTTAGGATCGGCGTTTTCAAGCATTGAGCCCATAGCGCAGGTAAGAATTGGAACATAGTTGTTGTCTGCCGCAAAAACAACAGGAACAACGTTCTGGCTTGCAATCTCAGGCTTCTCTTCAAAGAGAGGAATAAACTTCTGACGAGGCTCTGGATTAGTAAAGTGAATGCATTGAAGCTCTTTTACCTTCCAATTTTTACCCTCTGTACGCAGCATATGCATACGCCAGATATTAAAGAGGCGCTCAGTCAGATGACCTGGGGTTCTTAGGGCCTCTTTGCTATAGGTGGACATATCAGTACGGGCAGTCCACTCGTCAACAAGTGGGAACACCCATGCTGCATAGCGATCAAAGAGCTCTTTACGCATGATATACATGTTGCAGAAGCACTGCTGATGACCGTTGAGAAAAGCGTTTACGTCCTCTGCATACTCTGGATGACGCTCGATGATAAGCGCAGCCATAGTATCCATATCCTTTGGATGAAGCAGCGGAGCGGAATGGTATTGCTCAAGAGGTGTGTTAGCGCTTCCAGGGAATTTGCGAATATCCTTTACCCCA
>CAJZGX010000114.1:0-3749 GCA_916048235.1 uncultured Atopobium sp. | reverse complement strand
ATCATTGTGATATCACATTGATTGCAAGTCAATAGAAATTTTTATTTAAATATTATTTAAAAATAGCAGGTAAGGTGGTGGTTTTCGGAGTGCAGCGCGACACAGACGTGCGCGCTTGGTCGCGCGTGCAGCAAGAAGATCGACGCGCGTGGCGAGAAGATCGTCTCTTCAGGAAAAGCAACCAACCTGTACGGCTTGGACTAAGCGCGCCTGATTTCTGCAAAGAATCTGTGGATTTTGCCTAAATGCATCAAAGATTCTGTGGATTTGCCTGATTTTGCAAAAGAATCGGTGGCTCAAATACAGATTCTTTGCACTTTTTAGGCGGGCCTTTCGTGACGTACCTTTTGGATTCAGGTGTGTGGTTCATGAGCACTCTCTTGGAGCCCGATTTTCTCGCCATGTCTGAACGATTTGCCGGAAAAGTGCACCTTGTCTGAGCGATTTGCCGGTATTTCTCATCATGTCTGAGTAAATTTACTCAGACATGATGAGCTTTTCAGGCTCGCAATCAGAGCCAATCAAAAAATGGGAAGAAACAGCTTAATCGCACAAAAACACACCTCGGGAGAAGCCCCAAGGTGCGTTCGGTGTGCACTATTACCTGGTCGCGTCCGTCGCAGCCTCGCGTCCGCCGCAGCTCGCGCCCGTCGCAGAGCCCGCAGCGCGATGTGACTCGCGGCTACAGCCGGTACGGCGTGCGCCGCACTAGTCGATACGAGCGTCTACCTCGAGCCAACCGAGCTGGTCGATGTTGCCCTTGACGTGCTCGCAGGACTTGCGCCATGCCTCAATCTCGGAGTCGGAAAGCTCGGGCACAAAGACCTTCTCGACACCATTGGCGCCGATAACTGCAGGAAGTGAAGAGTAGAAGCCGGAAACGCCGTACACGTTGGTGAGCAGCGTAGAGACTGGCGTGATCAGCTTGGTGTCGTGGACGATAGCCTTGATGACCTCGACGGCACCGTTAGCAATGGAGTACTCGGTACACTGCTTGCCGCTGTAAGTGACGTAACCGCCCATGCGACCGGCCTGCTCAAGCTCTGGGAGATCAAAGGTCTTGCCTGCCTGAGCTGCAACTTCGTCGAGGGTGAGGCAGCCAATGGAAACGTGTGACCAGCAAGCAAACATGCCGTTGCCGTGCTCGCCGAGCATCCAAGCGTTGATACAAGATGCTGGATAGCCGGTAGCGCCGGAAAGTGCGTGGCGGAGTCGAGCGGAGTCCAACGTGGTACCGGAGCCGATAACCTTATTTGGATCAGCGCCAGTCAGATACTGGAGCTCGGTGGTAACAACGTCGCATGGGTTTGCGATGTTGACCCAAATGCCATCAAAGCCAGCGTCTGCAATGCGCTTTGCAAACTTCTTGGCCTCGTCAGTGGTAACAAAGAGTTCGCCATCGCGGTTGCCTGCAGCAGCAGCTACATGACCTGCGGCGTTAACGATAATGTCGCAACCAGCAAGCTCCTCATAGCGGTCATCAAGCTCAAAAACGCGAGCAGGGTGTGGATAAAATGGCATTGCGTCCAGCAGGTCGTTTACCTGAGCCTTGCAGAGGACCTCATTTGTGTCGCTAATGTAGAGCTCAGTTGCAAGCCCTTGGTAAAGTAGGGCGTTTGCAACATGTGCGCCAACATGATTAGCGCCGATAATACCAATTTTGCTGATGAGAGCCATAGTCCACCTCTTTTATCTCGCCAAAATACTGTGCCTGTTAGCTTAACGGTTTTCTAGGTAAACGGGAAACGATACAAAAAATGAAACATATTAGATACAACAATCCCCTCAACGTGCCATTTAAGCCCGCAAACGGTATAGTAGTAACCCAAGATTTGGAGAGGAACTATGGGATACAAGACACCAACATGCTCTATTGCGCGTAGCTGCGGAGGCTGTGAATGGCTTTCGGTCCCCTATCCTATCCAACTTAGACGCAAGCAAACGCAGGTAGAGGAACTTCTCGCCCCGCTGGCAAGCATCAATAACGTAACTATCGAGCCCATCCGCGGAATGGACGAGCCTCTAGCGTATCGTCATAAGGCGGCAACGCCATTTGCGCCTGGCAAGGGCCGCACGGTTCGCTCTGGTTTTTACGCAAGCGGAACGCACAAAATTATTGCTTCAAAGGAATGCCTAGTAGAAGACGGTCGAGCTCGCGCCATTCTCAACGACGTAGCGTATCTTGCCGGCCAATTCAACATTCACGCTTACCAGGAAGATCGCGGCAAGGGAGCACTTCGCCATGGCGTGGTTCGCTGCGGATATGCCACCGATGATGTCATGCTCGTGCTGGTGGTCAACGGCCAGCACCTGCCTCATGAGCAGGAGTTTATTGCTGCGCTTCGTAAGGCGCACCCCGAGCTGACCAGCATCTTCTTGAACGTCAACCAGAAGCGCACCAACGCAATCTTGGGGCGAGAAACCCGTCTGCTTTGGGGTTCAACATCCATGAGCGACAAACTTTTGGGCTGCACGTTTGAGATTGGCCCAACCAGTTTCTACCAGACAAACCCCCAACAAACTGAGGTGCTCTACCAGCTGGCCATCGACGGCGCGCTTGCTGGCTCCGAACAGACCAGCACTACGCAAGTCGGCACCGCGCAGGCCAGAGCTACGCAGACCGACGCTTCCACTCAGGCAGCCACTTCCGCGCCGGCCAGCAACCTGCGAGTTCTTGACGCCTACTGCGGCACGGGAACCATTGGACTTTGCTTGGCACACGCCGCCGAGACTCAAGACATCAACCTCTTACTCACTGGCGTTGACCAGGTTGAAAACAACATTCAAATGGCTCGCAGAAACGCTCGAAACAACAAACTTGAAGCCGAATTTATCTGCGACGATGCCACTCGCTACATGCAAGCTCTGGCAAAAGACGGTCAGAACTTTGACGTTATTATTCTTGACCCGCCTCGCGCGGGTTCAACGCCCACCTTCCTCAAGGCAACTGCCCAGCTAGCCCAGAAGAAAATCGTGTACGTGAGCTGCAACGTTGTGACGCAGGCCAGAGACCTCAAAGTTCTTCTCGACAGCGGGTTTGCCATTGAGCGCGTGACACCTGTGGACATGTTCCCTCACACCAAGCACGTGGAGTGCGTTGTGGTGCTTTCTCGGGCTTAGATTAAAAGCACAAACTGATTCGAGCAGCTATGAAAACGGTAGAATTTGGAAAACAAAATAACGACGTAATCATGCTGCTTCATGGTGGCGGTTTGTCTTGGTGGAATTATAAAGCTGAGGCTGAACTGCTGAAGGATCAATATCACGTTGTCCTGCCAATTCTTGACGGACATGCAGGTAGTGACAATGATTTTATAAGTATTGAGGAAAACGCAAGTCGGCTCATTTCTTTTATTGATAAAGAATTTGGAGGCTCAGTTCTCCTTATTGGAGGGCTGTCCCTTGGCGCACAGATTTTAGTAGAAATGCTGACGCAACGAAACTCAATTTGTCAAAATGCTGTCATTGAAAGCGCATCTGTCATCCCGTCCAAGCTGACAAATGCCTTGATTAAACCAACGTTTTCTTTAAGTTATGGCTTAGTAAAAAAGAAGTACTTTGCTCAAATGCAATTTGACTATCTTCACATTCGTAAAGATTTATTTGAAGACTATTATCGGGATACATCACAAATCTCAAAAGAGAACATGATTGCATTCTTGGAAGCAAATACATCCTATGAGATAAAACCCAACCTTCAAGATGTCCGCGCCAAAGTCCGTATACTTGTCGGAGAAAAAGAGCAGAAA
>CAJZGX010000113.1:0-3778 GCA_916048235.1 uncultured Atopobium sp. | reverse complement strand
CCACTCGGTGGTTGTCTTCCTTTGCTGCTGCAGTCCCCTATCTTTATTGCACTCTTTACCGTTGCAAAGATGGTTCCAGTAGATTCTCGTTTCTACAACATTCTTCCTTCTATCGCACGAGCAACATCTGACATTTTTGCTGTTGATGGCCTTGTTGCTGCTATCCCTTACATAATTTTTGTTCTTCTATTTGGCCTTACAACCTTCCTTTCTATGGCAGTAAATGCTCGTACAAGCTCTGGTGAGCAGCGTACCCAGCAATACATGATGGGCGGCATGATGACCCTCATGATGCTCTGGTTTGGTTGGACTGTGCCAGCAGCTGTTCTTCTCTACTACGTCACTTCTGGTATTTGGCAGCTTGCTCAGCAGCAGCTTATTACCAAGCGCATTATGGAAAAAGAGAAGCTCAAGGCTGAGGCTCAGATGGCTAATAAGCCAATCGAGGTTGACGTGGTGAGAAAAGAAAAGAAGCCACGCCCTCACAAAAAGGCTTAGTAGCTGGGCTTGAACAAAATAACTTTTGTTTACAAAATTTGTTACCGTAGATTAATAGTTAAACTTTTTATATTGACTGGAGGACGACATGGAGGATGAGACTTTCGTTTCTGAGCCAAACGCTCTTAATGAGTCTCCTGTCGTTGATTCACAAGACGAGTTTGCTTCAATTCGAGAGCACTTTGAAGCTGGAATTCAGCTTACTGATGCTGAGATGAATAAGATTGCTGATACCGCTGTCTTCTATCTTAGGGAGCTTCTCTCCTTCTTTGGCGAGAATAGCTGTGCAATTGATGAGTATGACGGTGAAGATGGAGAACTTATTCTTGATGTAACTGGCGGCGATCTTGCAATTCTCATTGGTCGTCACGGCAATACGCTTGAGGCTCTTCAGATGGTTCTCTCTTCTCTTATGAGCGCTAAGCTTCACTTCCACTATCCAGTATCTGTTGATGTTGAAAGCTACAAGAGCCGTCGCCGTAATAAGCTTCAGGAGATGGCACTCTCTGCTGCTGCTCGTGCTAAGAAGACCGGTAAGGTCTCTCTTGCTCCAATGAGTGGCTATGAGCGCCGCATTATTCACATCGCACTGAGAGACAACCTTGAAGTTACTACGCACTCTGAGGGCGATGATCCATATCGTCGTGTTGTGGTAACTGCTATCAATAGCTAAGAACTTCTAACAAGCTTTAGTAATTTGATGAGGAAGGTTTACGCCTTCCTCTTTTTTTGTGACAATTCTTCTTGTAACAAGAAGTTTTGTCACAGGAGAAGCAATGTCTGAATCAGAGAAGTCCTTATACAATTTAAAAGAGAATGTACTTAAAGAGCTTCTCCTTACCTATGGAATCGATTCAACAGAACTCCAGAGAAGACAGCTTCTGAAACATATTGAACTACTTATTGAGATAAATAAGAATCTCAACCTCACAAGAATTACTTCAGTTGATGATGCACTAGTGCTCCATGTTCTTGATTCTTTGTTACCACTCAAAGTGTGTAATGAGTTTTTATCTGGTACTCACAACTATATCGATATTGGTACCGGTGGAGGCTTTCCTGGATTGCCTCTTGCAATCATGAGTGATAATAAAACACTATTGGTTGACTCTATTGGAAAAAAGATCAATGCGGTTCAGTCAATGATTGATGAGATTGGTCTAAATGAGAGAGTTAGGGCTGAGAAGCTTCGTGCAGAAGAAATTCCAAATGCTTATAAACAGAAGTTTGATTTTGTGACTTTTAGAGCTGTTGCGAAGACAAATATTCTTTTGGAGTACGCAGAGCCTTTCTTAGCCTCCCAAGGCACTCTTATAGTAATGAAGGCCAATGTTGATGAGATAGAGCTTCAGGACGCCTCTCAGGCAGCCAAAATTTTTGGATACGAAAATGTTTCACGTGAAACATTTGAGTTACCAAACAATCTTGGGCATCGAGAAATTCTTTTATACAAAAAAGTTACAAAGAGCAAAATTAAATTACCGAGAAAAACTGGAATGGCAAAATCAAATCCGTTTGTTGCAAGAAGAGGGTAATTGTGGAATGTTTCACGTGAAACATTCTGTATTATTAAATAAACTTGGTCAAACGGAGGATAAATGAGCTACAAAGACCTTTCGAGGGGATTTCAGGATAGAAATCCTAAAGTTCTGGCAGTAATTAATCAAAAAGGCGGAGTTGGAAAATCAACTACCGTAATTAATCTTGCTGCTGCATTAGGTGAAACAAAGAAGAAAGTTCTGATTATCGATTTTGATCCACAAGGAAATGCGACAAGTGGTTTTGGAATTGATAAAGAGGAACTTGAAGCTGATATTTATGACGTAATTCTCAATGAAACACCACTTGAAGAGGTATTGCAGCAAACAGTTCAGAAATACGTGACTATTGCACCAGCAACCATTCAACTTGCCGGCGCTGAAATTGAACTTGTCTCCGTTGACTCAAGAGAAAACATTTTAAAAAGAGCAATCGACCAGGTTAAAGAGTATTTTGACTATATTTTGATTGATTGCCCACCATCATTAGGACTTCTAACAATTAACGCCTTAGTTGCAGCAAATAGCATACTTATCCCAATTCAGTGCGAGTATTACGCACTAGAAGGCGTTACTAAAATTGTTGAATCAATGAAAATGGTTCAAAAACAGCTTAATCCAGATCTTGAAATCTTTGGCGTAGTAATGACCATGTTTGATAGCAGAACTTCCCTATCTAAGCAGGTAGTTAATGAAGTATCTAATTACTTTGGAAACAAGGTATTCAAGACACTTATTCCAAGAAACGTCAAAATTGCTGAGGCACCAAGTCATGGTTTGCCAGTAACCATGTATGCACGAATAAGTATGGGCGCACTTGCATATAACAAACTTGCAAAGGAAGTGAATCGTCGTGGTTAAAAAATCAGGACTTGGTAAAGGCCTTAATTCGCTCTTTAGCGAGGTAGATGCAGAGGTTGGTAATAAAAAAGAAACTACCACGCTGCCTTTGAAGAAAATTAAGCCAAATAAAGACCAGCCTCGCAAGCGTTTTGACGAAGCTGAGCTCACAGAACTCAGTGATTCTATTAAGCAAAACGGTATTCTTCAGCCACTTCTTGTTCGCGAGAAGGGCGACCACTACGAAATTGTTGCTGGTGAGAGACGTTTCCAGGCTGCAAAACTTGCAAAATTAGAGGAAGTACCTGTTGTAATCAAAGCAATTTCTGACGAGGAAGTATTCAAGCTTGCTCTTATTGAGAATTTGCAGAGATCTGACTTAAGCCCAATCGAAGAAGCACAAGGTTATAAGCAGTTAATTAAACAGGAGAACTTAACCCAAGACGATTTGGCCAAGGTTCTCTCAAAATCAAGATCTGCAATCACGAATACCCTACGCCTTCTTGACCTTCCAACAGAGGTACAGACTTTGATGATAGAAGGACGTATTAGTGCTGGACACGCTCGTGCAATTCTTTCTGTTAGTGGTAAAGAAGGAAGAATAAAACTTGCTCAGAAAGTAATTGAAGAGAACTTGTCTGTCCGCCAGACAGAAAACCTTGCTCCACTATTTTCTGTCACTAATGTAGAGAAACCAAAAAGACAGCCAACTCCACAGGCATATAAGCGTGCAGCAAGGCAATTAAGAATTGCCTTGGACACTCCAGTCAAAGTGCGAAATGTTCGTGGCAAGAATAAAATTGAAATCGAGTTCAATGATGAGGATGAGCTTGCTGCTTTAGTTGAAAAACTATCAAACGGTAAAGAAGCATAATGAAGATAAAGTTTGCAATTATATCTAC
>CAJZGX010000112.1:0-3794 GCA_916048235.1 uncultured Atopobium sp. | reverse complement strand
TAAAAAAGTAAAGCCCACAGAATTGTCCATGGGCTCCACCATAACTTATAAAAGATTTATGCAACAGGCGCTTTTACTACAGCTGAATTGACGAAGAGATTTTCTCAATTAAGTTAGCGCGCACTGCATTTGCTGCAGAAAGTGTTCCTGCGCACACAGCAGAAGAGCTGGTAGCACCATGTCCTTTAAGTACAGGTGCAGAAACACCTAGCAAGAAGGCGCCACCAACAGAATCTCCTGAAAGTTCCGCTGCTGTAGCCTTCAGAGCATCCTTCAAAAGAAGTGCACCAAACGCAGCCTTCTTGGAGGAATTAATTGCGTCTTTGAGGCTAGACATAATAAACTTACCCGTGCTCTCAATGGATTTTAAGGCCACATTTCCTGTAAAGCCGTCTGTCACAATAACGTCAAAGCGGCTTCCTAAAATATCAGTTCCCTCAGCATTTCCACCAAAATTGATAGCCGCTTCTGCAAGAGCTGCGTGATATGAAAGAGCAAGCTCAGAACCTTTGGTCTCTTCAGAACCATTGCAGAGAAGTCCTATGGTTGGGTTTTCAATTCCAAGCGATGCATTGACAAAAGCCTTGCCCATTTGCGCAAATTGCACCAAAACTTCTGGACGCACATCAGCGTTAGCACCAGTATCCAAAAAGACTGTTTTATGGCCACCAAGTCCAGGAAGAATCAGGGTAAGCGCAGGGCGCTTTACGCCTTTAATGCGACCAATACCAAAGGTAGCTGCAGTAAGCACTGCTCCTGTGGAGCCTGCCGAGAAAAGACCGTCAGCCTCTCCTGCCTTGACTGCCTGGGCAGCCCTTACAATACTTGCGTCTTTCTTCTGCCTAACCGCATTAGCAGGATGCTCACTCATTGCAATAACTTCAGTGGTTACCAAAGCCTTTGCGCGCTCATGCTTGCTTGCAAAAGGAGTAACAAACTCATCAGCTCCGGCGAGAAGAACCTCTAGCTCTTTGTCCTTCTCAAGAGCCATACGAACTCCCTCAAGAACAACCTCAGGGCTTTGGTCAGATCCCATAACGTCTACACAAATAACGGGCATGATAACTCCTTAGTGCTATAAAAAAGAAGGCTGGCCCCTAAAGAACCAGCCTTCTTGGCCATACGATGTATGAGTGTTACTCAGTAACAACAACCTCACGGTCCTTGTAGAAGCCACAGTTAGGGCATACGTGGTGAGGAAGCTTTGGAGCGCCGCACTGTGGGCATACAGAGCGAGCTGCTGCGTTAAGCTTGCTGTTTGCCGAACGACGGGTGTGGGTTGCGCCGCGGCCCTTCTTTTGTTTAGGTACTGCCATCTTAAACCTCTTTTGCTCTTGCTAGCGCCCCTAAAACATATGAGGGCGCGACCCATTCACATAATGCGTTGGATACTATACCACGTACTGACACATTTTGTACGTAGATACAGCATTTCTTCACCATTTAGGAGAAGAAATTTTATTTTACTCTTCCGAATCCGGCTCAATCACAAGATTTTTGAGAGCCGCAAACGGGTTTGAAGCAAGCTTTTCTTCTTCTCGCTTCTGCTCAATCTGAGCTGCATGACCGCAATCCTCTTCATTCAGATTGCAACCGCATACTGGGCAAAGTCCCTTGCAGTCGGACTTGCACAGTACAACATAAGGCGTCTCCATAACAAGCGAAGGCAAAAGAGCCTCTGCAAGATCGATGGTTTTATCGGCATTTACTAAAACGTAATCTGCCTCATCTTCATCATCTGCAGAAATTACAGGCTCTTCAAAGAGATAATACTCATCTACCTCTGCGTTTAAAGAGAGATGTGCGTCCTCAAGACAACGGTCACACGTACCAACTGCGTCAGCACGAAGCATTCCGGTAACCAAAATGCCCTCACCCGCGTTGGTAAGCACTAGATCAAAATCAATTCCCATAAGAAGAGAAAATTCATGCTCCCCTAGCTCATACGAATCTTCATTAAGATGACCCGCATAAGAAACGGTATCGCCTGCATTTGCAAGACGATCATCTAGTGCATAAAGAACTGGTTGCATTGGAATTACCAGGCAACGTTATTGCTGGTGTTACGAGGACCAGAGTTCTCATCAAGGGTCTGACGAACACGAGAGACTGAGTTTGTCAGGCTCTTGAGGTTCTCCTCAAGGTGAGCAAGAACGGTATCTGCATACTCCTCAGCGTTGTAGCGAGTATCACGCTCATACTGCTCTGCCTGGTCACGAATGCCATCTGCCTGCTGCTGAGCAAGGCGGACAACCTCCTGGTCACCAGCAAGAATCATAGCCTGCTGCTGTGCGTCAGCAATGATGGATTCTGCCTGAGCACGTGCGCGCTCAAGGGTCTCATCCTCTTCCTTGATGATGCGACGAGCGGTTGCAAACTCTTCTGGGAAGACACGACGAATCTCGTCAAGCAGCTCATAGAAGTCCTGGGCATCAATAATCTTCTTGTTACCGCCATCCATAAAAGGTGACTTAGCCTCAGTTACCATCTGCTCAATCTCAGATACAAGGCTCTCAATTTCCTCGCCTGGCTGCATCCAGGGCTCCTTTCAATCCAATACATAAGCCGTGTTATATGCAGTTTTAGCCCTTATGAGCACGACGCATAAAACACCTTTTTAAGAATGTTAGCAGAATATAATGAAAATGCAGGGCAAATATACTTAATTACCGCAATTATGCAGAGCTTCAAGCTTTTTAATGACGTTCTTTGGTACCAAAAATGATACATCTGCGCCCATAGCTGAAATTTCTCTCACAATTGAGGAAGAAATATAGCCGTACTCTGGACTAGACATAACAAAGACGCTCTCCAGCTCAGGAGCCATATGAGCGTTAAGATCTGCCTGCTGCAGCTCATACTCAAAGTCTGTCATAGCCCTCAGGCCTTTAACAACACCACCTGCGCCGCGAGCATTGCAGAAATCAACGAGAAGACCTTCCATAGGCTCTACAGAAACGTCCACAAGTCCTTCATCTACCAGAGCGTCTTTGAGCATCTGTACACGCTCTTCAAGAGAAAACGTAGTTCCCGTGCCGTGTTTGCGCTTTGAAGCCGCAACAGCTACCGTAACATTTTCAAAAAGGCGAGAAGCTCGTTTGATTACATCAAGGTGTCCGTTTGTGACGGGATCAAAAGTACCTGGTACAACTACGTGAGTGATGCTCTTCAACGTATCTCCTATCCCTCACAACGAACAAGTAAATCAACTTGAGCAATACCATAACGCTTACTCTTAGAAAGCTCAAAGTTATCAAGAGAAACTGAATCAGATTTATGGCTATGTTCATAGACTACTACAGCGTCTTTTGTCAGACATCCCGACTGAGTCAAGTCTTTGAGCAGCTTGGATACTACCTCTGCCTTAACGGCATAAGGAGGGTCTAAAAATACCACGTCAAAAGGACCTCCAAACAGCTGAGATGACTCAGCTAAGCGCGCCGTATCTCCACAGATAACACTCATCTCAGAAGTGCTTACACCAAGAGATTTAGCCGTACGCTTAATGCGATCACACGTCTTTCTGTCTTTATCAACAAACGTGGCGTACAGCGCTCCTCTAGAAAGAAGCTCAAAGCCCATAGCACCCGAGCCTGCAAAAGCGTCAAGCACTCTGGACTCGCTGAGGTCAAGACCGCGAGAAGCCAAGATGGAGCTTGCAATAGCCTCGCGCGTACGATCAGTGGTTGGTCGCGTAGTCCCCTTGCCATCAGGGGCCTCAATTGCACGACCTTTCCATTTTCCACCAACAATCCTCATGGGTTTTCTCGCCACCAAATCTATCCTGTACTGCA
>CAJZGX010000111.1:0-3828 GCA_916048235.1 uncultured Atopobium sp. | reverse complement strand
GGTAAAACTCTTTGAAAAACGTCCGATTGTTACCCTAGGATTTTACAAAGACAACTGGAAGAAAGGGCTGCTCAAAGGCTTTGGTCTAGGAATTCTTCTCTTCTCTGTTGTGATGCTGATTCTCATTTTGACCGGATCTTATCAATTAGTTGGCACTACTTTTACGCCTTATGCATTCGGCTTTGTTCTTCTCACTATTCCGTTTTGGCTGATTCAAGGCGGAACAGAAGAACTTATTACTAGGGGCTGGCTTCTTCCTGTCATGACAGAGAAATCCAACAAGATTGTTGCGATTGTGGTTTCAAGCAGCCTGTTTGGCCTTCTCCACATGTTTAACAGCGGCTTTACCATGCAGTCTCTGATTGACCTAATTCTTTTTGGCATCTTAGAGACATTCTATATCATCAAAACAGACAATCTCTGGGGAGCCGCTGGCATTCACGGAGCCTGGAACTTTGCCCAAGGCAATATCTTTGGCGTTCTGGTAAGCGGTAGCACTACAGGCAGTTCTTTGCTGCAGTTTGCTCCTGGCAGTGGCCCAGATTGGCTTACCGGCGGTAGCTTTGGCGCAGAAGGTTCCATTGTTTGCACGCTTGTTATGCTGGTAACCATTCTGATTCTTGCCTATCAACTCAAGAAATCCGGCAAGCTCTTTGTAAAGAAATCTGCCGAGAAACCCGCTGAGCCCGCAGGTGCAGATTTATAAATTTCATACTACGCTGAATTTCACAGAAAGTTTGACCTTCTCGTCCACTTCTCCTGCACCTTAAGGAGAAGTGGATTGTGTATATACGGTCAATTTGCAGCTTGAACAGCAAATCCTTCTCGCCATTTATTATGATTTACCTATCTTATTGCTGTTTGAGGAGAAATAATGCGCGCTAAGAAAGTTTTGAGCATTTTATTTGCTCTTGCTCCTGTTTTGAGCAGTCTGCCTGCATCTGCAATTGCTGAATCTATTGAAGACGCAGGTAAATACTCTGTTGTAGTCTCGTACGTTAACGTATTAAACGACGAAGAGATTCACGCTCCTTCTAAGCAAGTTGTAAATGAGGGAGAATCTTGGTCTGTTACAGCTCCAACAATCACCGGCTATGACCTGGAAGACCCTGCTCAAGCAACTGTTACTGGCGTTGCTTCTGGCTCAGATCACTACATTAAACAGACCGTCTATTACATGCCTGGTTATGTTACCTACACCGTTAAGCGCATGAAGGAGATGACTACCGGCAATTATGTTGAGGCGTCCTCCGAAGAAAATTACGGTGTGCCCGATTCGATTGTTACTGCTTCCGATGTCACCTATCCAGGTTTTGTGCGCACAACTACAGACCTTTCGCTCAAGGTTACCGCAGATGGAAAGGCTGTTAAGTACATCTATTACGATCGCAATCCTCGCAGCGCAATCTACTTCTCAACTTCCGGCAGTGAGCTGTCTCCTGTAATTGGAAATCCAGGAGATCCTGTTCCTGCCGTCCCTAATCCAACACGAACTGGCTATACCTTTGCTGGCTGGGACCTTAATGACGATGGTATTGCAGATTCTTTGCCTACCACCATGCCTCAAGAGCCTGTTACTGCAAAGGCACTTTGGACTCCAGCAACAGCAACGTATCACTACGCCTATTTTATTCAGGATCCAAACAATCCCTCTAACTACAACTACGTTACAACCACCGCAGCTTCCGGAACTGTTGGAACAATGACTGCAACTGCTCCCGTCCAGCCAAATACAGGCGTTTTCCGCTTTGAAACATACAGTCACGAGAGCGATCCAACTCCTATTGCAGCAGATGGCTCTACCACTATTAACGTTTACTACAACCTTGCAACTATCACCGTCAATGTGCGTCCAAAGAGAAATGGCTCCATTCTTGCAACGCTAACGCTTCGTTATGGTGAGTCGTTTAATCCTTACGCCATCAACCCCAATACCGGCAACAAGTATAGCGACGACATGCTCGCTGCCATGCGTGCAGACGACCCTTCTGGAACCTACTATTGGTACGGCATAATCCCTGGTGTTGGCGGTACTGCAACCACTTTCCAAGCAAAAACAACTGACCCAGGATCCAAAATTACTGCAGATAATGTGCTTGAAATTTACGGCCGCTATACCAATTCCACTGCTCTTGGTCCACGTTACCGCTTCTACTACTATCAAAACCTTGATGGTACCTACGATATGGACGGAGACCACACGCTTTCTCGACCTGGCTTGATTACAGAGATTGCTAGAAACGGTGGTGACGGCTATCTTGAGAGCGAGAATAGACATCCTGGTTTTTCGTATGACGGCTACCGCATGAGCATTGGCCATTTTGATGGAACCAATTACGATACGCTCGGTTGGACCAGTTGGCAGCCATACAACTACGACTATCTCATCACTGATTACAATTCCAACTTGATTGAGCACCGCTATAAGCGCAACACCTATACCGTTACTTACGTAAGCTCTGGTACAACTGTTGCTACGCACTCTCATCTCTTTGGAGAGCCCTTTAATGCCAGCACCGATGTTCCTGGCGCTTCTTTAACTTCTCCACGACCTGGTTATGTTTTCAAGGGCTGGTACGACAATTCAGAGACTGTGGGTACTCCTGTTATCGACACCACTATGCCTGCAACCAATACCGTGTTGTATGCCAAATGGGTGCCTCTTACCGCAACCGTTACCTTTGACTCTGAGGGTGGCTCACCAGTCAACTCGCAGGAGCTCACCTACGGAGATGCAGCTACCAAGCCTGCCGATCCTGTACGAGAGGGCTACACCTTTGCTGGCTGGATTCTCTACACCAACGGAAACCCCTCTGTTTACAGCTTCTCCGCAGCAGTTACAGGCGATATCACCCTGCACGCACTGTGGAAGAAGAATGATTCTTCCGTCTCCTACACGGTCATTCACCAAACAGACGATGGTCAGATTCTCTCAACCACAACCGAGACTGCTCCAATCGGTTCCCTCGTCAGCAAGTGGGCTCTCGACGCAGCTGATCGCGGAGACTACGCCTATGTAGACGTTTCTTCTCGCTCTATGGTTCTTGACGAGAATGCCGAGAATAACGTCTTGACCTTCACATATAGCAAGGAAGCTCGCTACAGCTATTCCGTCCATTACGTTGACGCACAGACTGGTGAGCAAATTCATTCCGACGATGTTATTGGCAGCCAGACGCTCAACCTGCAGAACGTTTCTGCTCGTGAGATTGACGGTTACACACTTCAGGGCGATAGCACTGGCTATGTTTCTGCAGACCAGCTTGAGTACACGTTCTACTACACAAAGAACCCTGAAGCACCTGCAGCACCTCAGACCCCAGCAAAGCGTAAAAGCTCTCTGCCCGAGACTGGCGACGCTTCAAGCGTGATTCTTGTTAGCACAGCTCTAACCTCTGTGGCTTCCTTGGGAACCTCTCTTGTTTTGCGTCGTAGGAAGCGTAACTAGAAGTAAAAGACAGCATTAACGCAAGTAAAACCCGGGTGCCTCGCACTCGGGTTTTTGTTTGCGTATTCTTGAAGTAGCTACAGGCGGGCACAGCTCTACAATCAGAAAAGCCTAATGAGGCTCATTACTTTAGCCATAAATCTGTAAACCAATCTTCACAACTAAAGCAACAGTATTAAATTTCGATTTCACAGGTAGTTTGATTTTCTCGTTACCTCATCCTTATAATTAAAATAACGAAGGAGGAGGTGTTTTATGTCAAAGAAACAAATCAATCTATTTGTAGGCTCTATCGGAGCTTTTATCGGAGTATTTGTTTTTATCGCTTATATTCCACAAATTATTGCAAATCTACAGGGCGTAAAGGCTCAACCTTTTCA
>CAJZGX010000110.1:0-3852 GCA_916048235.1 uncultured Atopobium sp. | reverse complement strand
TGAAGGGTCTTCAAGCATCTAGGTCGTTTATCATCAATGATGCTAGCGGCGCGACTATCGTAAAAGCTGATTCTACCTGGTATTTGATGGATATCAATGAAGGCAAGGCTGCTCGTGTTCCAGAAAGCGAGAGCGTCTACATTACCGGCGAGCCTCGCGTAGATTTACCACCAACTCCTCGCAAAATTGCACTTGAGGGAAATGCTGTTGATGGTCCAGCTATTCTTGTTTCTCAGCAGCATCTGGATACAAACAAGCACGTTAATAATGCTCAGTACGTGCTCATGGCTGTCGACACACTTGTAGCCCTAGGTTATTCTCACAAACTGCGCCGCATTGTGGTTCAGTACAGAAGTCAGGCACGCTTGGGCGACACCATTACTCCCCAGGTATACACCGATGAGACGGGTTTCTCGGTAGTGCTCAAAGATGCCGAAAATTCCACCGTCTTTGCGACAGTCAGACTGGAGGGATAACATGTCCGAGGCCAAGACAGTCAATGTAGCTGCGGCTATCTTCTATAAGGACAACAAAATCCTTGCCGCTTGCCGAGCTGACGCGGATAACGCTAGCTTCTGGGAGTTTCCTGGCGGAAAAGTTGAGGCTGGAGAGACCTCCGAGCAGGCGTTGCGTCGAGAAATTCAGGAAGAACTGCACTGTAATGTGCAGGCAGCGTTTTTCTACGACACGGTAGCTTACTCCTACCCCACCTTTGACCTGCATATGGATTGTTATGTCTGCACGCTCGGCGAGTCTGAGGAGCCTGTTGCAGATCCAGAGGTTCACTCGGAGCTTCGTTGGCTTGCTCAAAATGAGCTGCTTGATGTGCAGTGGCTTCCTGCGGACATTGAGCTCATCAAGCAGCTTGGCACGTTCTGGAACGACATCTTTGCGTCGCAGCACCTGTAGGAGCCGCGGACGCGAGCGCTGCGGGCGCGGATGCCGCGGGCGCGGACAAGCTGTCGTGTGCAGAATACTTTGCAGAGAATGTGAAGTGACAAAAAGAGGGGTTTCTCGCCATGAAATCCTTGGGCGACGACGGGTATCATCAAAGTGTAAGCGTTTGATTGAGGATTGATGGCAAAGAAAGACGACAACCAAGATACCAGGCACAACAGGCATGAATTTGGCGGAGAGGGCCCTGACTTCGACCCAAACGATCCGTCGCAGATGCCTGATGGCTCTCCTTTTCCTGCGGGCTTGCTATTTTTTATAGTTATTATGCTGCTCTCGGGACTGGGACGTTCTTGTGTTTCGAGCAATCAGACTTCCTCAAGCCCGCTTTTTGGGGACCCCTACAGCGCTTATACTGACAGCAACTGGTAATGTGTTTGGCAGTGACTTGACTGGGACTTGACAGAGGCTTGGCAGGGACTTGACAGAGGCTTGGTAGAGACTTGACTGAGGCTTGGCAGACGTGCAAATACCAGGTGTCTATTGCAATTTGAACCGTAATTTGAAGGATTGAATATGAGCAAAGCAGATCGCATTTTTATTGATATGTGCTCCGACATTATTGAAAACGGCACCACCACCGAGGGCGAGAAGGTTCGTCCTACCTGGGAAGACGGTACTTCCGCATACACAATCAAGAAGTTTGGCGTCTGCAATCGCTACGATTTGCGTGAGGAGTTTCCTGCGCTGACGCTTCGCCGTACCGCTCTCAAGAGCGCCATGGACGAGGTTCTGTGGATTTACCAGAAGAAGTCCAACAACGTTAACGACCTCAACTCTCACATCTGGGATTCGTGGGCTGATGAGTCTGGCTCCATTGGCAAAGCTTACGGTTATCAGGTTGGACAGGTTTCTCACTATGCTGACGGCGATTATGACCAGATGGATCGCGTACTCAAGGATCTCAAAGAGAATCCGTTCAGCCGTCGTATTATGACCAATCTGTACACCTTTGCCGACCTCTCCGAGATGAACCTCTACCCTTGCGCATTCAACGCAATCTATAACGTTACTCAGGAGCCAGGTAAGGACAAACCAACGCTTAACCTGCTGCTTGTTCAACGTAGCCAGGACATTCTTGCCGCTAACAACTGGAATGTTTGCCAGTACGCAATCCTGTTGATGATGGTTGCACAGGTTAGCGGCATGGAAGCTGGCGAGCTTGTTCACATGATTGCCGACGCTCACATTTACGATCGCCACGTGGATATTGTTAAAGAATTGATTTCTCGCCCAACCTTTGACGCACCAAAGGTGAGCCTGAATCCTAACGTCACCAACTTCTACGACTTCACAACTGACGACCTCATTGTCGAAGATTATCAGCACGGTCCGCAGGTTAAGAACATTCCGATTGCCGTTTAAACGCGGCTGGTGCGGACGCGGTTGGCCGGCAGGCACGCTCAATCGGACAGTCAAGCTGACATCATTATTTCTTTTAAGACGATACTTGCCAGGAGAACCACATGAACGCAATTGTTTCTGTAACACGCGATTGGGGCATCGGATGCGACGGGGACCTTCTCATCCCTAACAGGGCCGACATGAAGTACTTTGTCGAGCATACGCGCGCTTGCACAGTTGTCATGGGCAGAAAGACGCTGGAGAGCTTCCCTGGTGGACCGCTTAAAGGTCGCCGCAACATCGTCATCTCTAGAAACGCTGATTACCAGGTCGAAGGCGTTGAGGTTGTGTCGTCGGCAGAGGAAGCACTTCGTTTAGTTGAGGATGAAGCTCCCGAGAAGGTCTGGCTTATTGGTGGAGCTTCAATTTACCGTGCTCTTCTCGACAAGTGCTCTTACGCGTACGTGACAAAGCACGACACCGTGGTCAATGCGGACACGTACTTCCCCAACCTAGACGAAGATCCTTCATGGGAAGTTTGTAACGAGGAAGACGGCGGAGTGACTCCGGAAGGCGTTGCTTTCAAGTTTGTTACCTACAAGCACGTTTAGCTGTTTTGCACGCGATTTATCAGTGTGCTTAATCGTATGATTTTCATGTTGATTGGTCGAAACGTTTCATAGACTCTTTGATTTAGTTTTTATCTAAGTCCTCTTTTACCTGCATGTATGAGGGGACTTTTCTTGTTTTGGAAGATTCGAGTTAAAGGGCTGGCAAACAACCGACAGATTGCTGAAAAATCGTGCTGGTATATTCGTTTCTCATTCTAAGGAGGAGCGGATGGATATTATTTTCTCGCATGAAACTGCACTACAAATCTGCGCACAACTTAAGACACGCAGAAATGATGATGTTCTTTTGCAACGGACAACGAGGGATTTGCGCGCAACATATTCTGCGTGTTCAGATGAGGTGTATGAAGAAAAACTCCGATTTCTTAAGAAAGAATATGGCATAGTCTTGTCTAAAACCACTCATGAAATACTCAGAGACAATTTAAGGACTAGATTTTCTGAAACGCGAGTATCACACCAGTTCAAATGTCTTTTGCCGGCAGGCTCCCTTATTGATCTGGGGCAGAATATTTATTGTGTTACGCCTTCCCTAGCTGTTTGCTTACTCTCTAGGAATAAAAGTCCTCTTCATCAGATTGTGCTTGCGAATTTACTGATGGCCAGTTATGGTCATCTCCCAAACGGTGAGCTCTGCGAATTTGATACGTCGTTGGTTGCTCCGAACGAAATTGCGTCTCTATTGAATGCGCTTGAACCTTATTCTCCTGGATTACATGTCACACAAAAGAATATGCGCTTTTTCTTTTCTGATGCAGCCTCTCCCATGGAAGTAAAGATGGCAATTAGATCTGCTCTCCCATATTGTGAAGGTGGTTTCAATCAAACGCCAATTGCGTTGAATAAATCGTATGTAATAAAAGACCAAATAAACCCAGGGATACCAGCAAAAGAACGAAAGCTTGATTTGCTGTTCGGGAAG
>CAJZGX010000109.1:0-3937 GCA_916048235.1 uncultured Atopobium sp. | reverse complement strand
GAAGAAAAAGAGAAGGTTTTGAGCCCCTCTCCTTTACGGTAACGTGTGCGACAGCGATAAGCGCTATACCGATGAGTCGGTCATGACATTCAATTTAATCATGACATCGCTTTCATACATCTCATCAAAAATTACAAGAATCTTGTCGAGCGCCATCAATTCAGTTTGGCCGGTTGGAATAATCTCCAAGCCCGCACGATCAATAGTTACAACCCTCACTTTGTCAGGCCATGGGATATCTTGGAGCAATTTGCCCTCAACGGGACTTCCTTGGCCAATAGTGAACTCATGAAGGATTTTCTCGCCAGAATCAAGTGTTGGTTTAGACTCCCCTTGCTGAGAAGCCAAGAATTCTGCAAGTAAGTGCTCGTAGAATGGGTCAACACGCAGGATGTTTGCGGTTACGTAGGACACGATTGCAACTGCTGACATGGCCATAAGAGCTTCAAGAGAGCCTGTGAGCTCAAAGATGAGCACTACTCCGGTGACGGGCGCTCTAACTGCTCCGGCAAAAATGCCAGCAACGCCCATAGCAATAAAATTTGGTGCATACGCCATAGGTATGCCAAAAACATGGGTTGCTACCAGGGCAAATAGTGTTCCAACTAGCGTTCCCATGACAACCATTGGAAAGAGAGTTCCGCCAGGCGTTCCAGCAGCAAAACATGTTGTGGTAAAGAAGTATTTGCCCAGTAAAAGCGCTATAACCATGAGTTCGGTAAGTGTTGCTGGCTCTTTAATTTTCTCGATAATGGCATCGCCACCACAAAGAAGATCTGGCCAGGTAAAAGCCATAATTCCAGCTAGCATGAATGGAATAATGAGCCTCGAGAAAGGCGCAAACTTAGTTATCTTTTTGTAGAGTCCCTGTGCAAAGAACATTCCTTTATTGTGGAGCGCTCCTAATAAACCACAGATAAAACCGACGATAAGAACAAATGCAAAGTCGACATGAGGTAATGGTGCTACGTAAGGAAGCTGAAGGACAGGCTTCATGCCAAGGACGTTAGAAACAAGGAAGTCAGCGCCTACTGATGCGGTCATTGCCGAGATGATCAGTGGAGCATGAAACTCCTTCTGGATCTCTTCGATAGCAAAAAGTGTACCCGTAAGAGGGGCATGAAAAGCGGCTGACATACCCGCAGCTGCGCCACAGGTTACCAGAAGACGTTCTTCTCCCCTTTTGCGTTTAAGGAATTTTGAGACCGCTTTACCAGAAACAGCGCCTAACTG
Source organism: uncultured Atopobium sp. (assembly GCA_916048235.1). Taxonomy (GTDB): domain Bacteria; phylum Actinomycetota; class Coriobacteriia; order Coriobacteriales; family Atopobiaceae; genus Lancefieldella. Next base: position 2,704 of record CAJZGX010000109.1, on the reverse strand, counting down.
GACTGCTGGGCCTTCTCGACCCATAGAAAGGCCACCAAAAGCCACCAGGACGCCTTGGATGAACTTAACAGGAAGAACTCGATACCAAGGCATATCGGCAGATCCCATGACCTCAGCATTGGTCTGAGGGATTCCAGAGCCAGCGGTGTAGGGTTCAAACTTCATAAGCAGACAAACGGCCACCATAAGAATGAGCAGAACACCAAACCAGAGAGCCATATAAGGCCAATTACCTGCGATTGATTGAGTAATAGAGCGCATTTGAGCTTCTGCAAAAGAAAGACAAAGGCGATACAGCGTGACTACACCGCCACCCAGAAGGCCAACAAGCAGGCCTTCTCCAATAAGGGCTACCTGAAATCTACGAGAAAAGTGACGCTCAATAATGTTTGTCTTATGTTTGAGATGAAACGCCACAATCTCCCCTAGCAGTCTATGGTTAATAAAAAAGCACGTAAAGCGTACTTGGATATTGTACGACTTTACGTGCGTGAGTTAAAACTTTGTACGGAAATTGTACGTTAGCCGGAGAATGGTCCTCCACCATAGCAAGCATAAACGGGACCCTCGATAACACCGACGGACTCGTTAGCTGCGTGAATCATGCGGCCACCGCCGATGTAGATTCCAACGTGCTCATAGCCTGCACGGGTAAAGACAATATCGCCATAGTTGAGCTCATCTAGGGAATCATGCCAGTTACCAGCAGCGCGAATAGCACGGCCAATAGTTCCTGCGGTACCTGCACGGTAGCCGAGGAAGCAGTAATAGACCAGGCCGCCACAGTCAAAGCCAGAAGCAGGAGAAGCTCCGCCCCAAACGTATGGATAGCCAATGCAAGCATAAGCTGTAGCAACGCCACCACCTGCAGCTGGGTAGCCACCGCCACCGCCGGAGTATGATCCGCCGCCAGAGTTAGAACTGCTACTGGAGCTGCTAGAGCTAGAGGAGCTAGAAGAGCTGGAGCTAGAAGAGCTGGAACTTGAAGAGCTAGAGCTGGAATCGTTAGAGGAGCTGTCGTTAGACTCAGAGCTGGTGGAAGGAGTCTCACGGGTAACAGTCTCAATTGCATAAGCAACGTTGTTGTTAGCCGATGCAGCCTCCTGAGCAGCAAGCTGTGCTTTTACCTCTGCATCAAGGGAGTCATAGTAAGCCTTAGCCTCTGCAACCTGGCTCTGAAGACCATCTGCGGTGGTCTTCATCTCAGCGACCTGAGCCTGAAGGTTCTCCTGCTCAGCCTGAAGCTCAAGCTGCTGAGCCTGAAGCTGGTCACCAAGAGCCTTGACGGTATTGATGGAGTCAGCCTCCTGCTTGCTGGTGCGGTCCATATAGTAGACGCGGCTGACAAAATCCTCTGGGCTGGATGCTCCAAGGAGGAAGTCCAAAGTCTCCTGTGGGCCTGCCTTATAAGCACTCTTCATTGCTGCAGAAAGGACAAGACGCTGCTTATTGAGCTGGTCTGTAGTCTCTGCAATCTGCTCCTGAACCTCACCAATCTTGTTGTTGGTGGCGTCAAGTGCATAGGTTTTCTCGTTAAGGTTATCCATGGCCTCTGCAAGAGCTGCACCAAGAGAGTCTAGCTGGGCAGATGCGGCCTCAAGATCGCTTTGTGGGTCTGCGAATAGCTTAGCTGGGGTAAGCAGCGTAGCAGCTACACTAAGACCTGCAAATAAGAGAGCGTCTCGTCTTGTGAAAGATCGGCGCTGTGACATATAAGCTCCTTCCGCAAAGCACGAAATCAATTGGGCAACGTGTTGCTTTGCTTTGCCATCTAGGATAGCTCATTTGATAAAAAATCAAAGTCAACTCGCCGATTTCTTAGCGAGAAACCCGTGTAAACAGGAAGCTACCCTATCGAGTATTTGAATAGTTTACCCCGAAAATGACATTTCATACAAATTTCAAAGACTATTTGTGCAGTTATATAGCATGGAGCGGGCAAATATCATTACATAAATTTATCTTTGACCTGCAATTATGGAGAAATTCTATGTATTGCAAACAAGTTTACTGTCATTAACAAAATGCTTATGTAAATAAGACAAATGGCCGACAAGCACGTAGTCTTGTCAGCCAACATTGTCAGGTTAAAGTAAGTCTGATGTAAGTGATTTAGCTTATTGAACCTTAATAAGGGTGTAGACCTCTTGGTCAAAGCACTTACCAATAATCTCCCTTGGGTGCAGATAGCAAAGCTCAAGTGCAAACGCAAAGCCCGCTACTTTTGCACCGGCCTTCTCGGCAAGTTGCGCACAAGCAACGCAGGTGCCGCCAGTAGCAACCAGGTCATCAGCAATAAGAACCACGTCATCTGGGGTAAGAGCATCGGTGTGAATCTGAAGCTCGCTGGTACCGTACTCCAGGTCATAAGCCTGTGCGTAGACCTCACGAGGCAGCTTGCCTGGCTTACGAGCAGGAACAAAGCCTGCGCCCAGTTTGTAGGCTACAGGGGTTCCAACAAGAAAACCACGAGCCTCAGCACCAATAACCTTGGTGATTCCTGCATCAGCAAAGTGCTCTGCAATGTCATCAACAACTGCGTGGAAGCACTCAGGATCTTTAAAAAGTGGAGTTACATCTTTAAAGATAACGCCTGGTTCTGGATAATCAGGAATGCTAATGATATGACTCTCATAATCATACGTAGACACAATGTCCTCACATTCAATATCAAAATCAATGAATAGTTATATATACCTAGATT
>CAJZGX010000108.1:0-3993 GCA_916048235.1 uncultured Atopobium sp. | reverse complement strand
GGTGTGTTTTGAACTGCCTCCCATTTCTCGTGTCCAAGAAATGGGAGGCAGTTCACTGCGGGCTGGATGGGTTTCTCGCCCTTGATTGGATACAGAAAAAAAGACGTGAGAGTTTGTCTCTCACGTCTTTCTTGTTAGCTTGATTTGCGTACGGAATTTATGTGCGCTGCTAATGTATGCGACTCGATTACTCGCTGAACTCGAGGAATGCGCGGTATCCGCGATAAGCCTCAAAGATGTCGGCCTTGTTTGCAATCTCCCATGGTGCATGCATGGAGAGAACAGGAACGCCGCAGTCGATGACATGCATGCCATATTTAGCAAGCATGTATGCGATGGTTCCGCCGCCACCAGCGTCGACGCGGCCAAGCTCAGCGGTCTGGAACTGAACACCAGCGTTGTCCATAATGCGACGAATCAGCGCAACATATTCGGCATCAGCATCGTTGGAGCCAAACTTGCCGCCACTACCAGTGAACTTGTTGAATGCAAGGCCGTGACCCATGATAGCGGAGTTCTTGATTTCAAAGCTGCCCGTAAAGCTAGGGTCATAACCAGCAGAAACGTCACTGGAGAGCATGTAGGAGTTGGCCATGCAGCGGCGCAGGGAAAGTGGAGACTCAAAACCGGCAAGTGCCAGGACCTCTGCCATGATGTTCTCAAAGAAAAGGGAATTCATGCCAGTTGCGCCAACGGAGCCAATCTCTTCCTTGTCGGTCAGGATGGTGACGGAGGTACGTGCAGGAACATCGCACTCAAGCTGCGCAATCAGGGAAGGGTAGGAGCAGCTGCGGTCGTCGTGACCATAGCCCAAGATCATGGAGCGATCAAAGCCCATGTCACGAGCAGGACCTGCAGGAACAATCTCAAGCTCAGCGGAGAGAAGGTCTGCTTCCTCAATGCCGTAGAGGTCCTTCAGGATGTTGATGACGTTAGCCTTAACGGCTTCCTTTGGCTCGTCGCCCTCTGCATCAGCGGGTTTCTCGCCATTTTGGCCCCAAACAAGTGGACGATTGCCAACAATAAGATCCAGCATCTCGCCCTCGATGACCTTAGAAGCAGTCTTTCCAAGCTGCTCAGCGCTCAAGTGGATGAGAAGGTCGGAGATACAGAAAACAGGATCAGTTGGATCCTCGCCAACACATACGTTTACGACGCTACCGTCTTTAAGTGCAAGAACGCCATGAATTGCCAGAGGAATAGTGACCCACTGGTATTTTTTGACGCCGCCATAGTAGTGGGTGTCAAAAGTGGCAAGCTCGTTGCGCTCCTCAAGAGGGTTCTGCTTGACATCCAGGCGAGGGGAGTCGATGTGAGCACCAAGAATGTTTAGACCCTCTTCCAGGGATTTGGTACCAATCTGAACAAAGATGACGGACTTGCCGCGAATGTCTGCATAGACTTTGTCGCCAGCCTTGAGTGTTTTACCTGCAGCGATGGCGTCAGAAAGCTTAACGTAACCTGCTGCCTCGGCAAGCTTGATAGCGCTTGCGGCGCACTCGCGCTCAGTCTTGTTCTCGGAGATAAACTTTCTGTAGCCCTCGGTAAACGACTGGAGTTTGTCCAGGTCCTCCGAGGCGTACTTTTTCCATGCGTTTGTGGTTTCCATACCTATCCTTTCTGTAGCAAGCTCAGAGTGAGCTGCTGTTTGTTGTTGCTGTTAGGTGTGCCGCCCGTGATGAGACCGCGACTTAGTTGCCTCCGTTGGAGCTGTTTGAGCCAGAACCACTGGATCCGCTGCCAGAACTATTGCCGGAACCGGAGTTCTGATTGGAACCAGAATTGCTGTTTGAGTTGCTCGTTCCGGAGTTGTTACTAGAAGAATTACTCTCAGACGAGTTGCTTGAGCTGCTAGAGTCGCTGGTCTTTTCCGAACTAGACGAGCTGTCGGAGCTGGTGGTCTCTGATTTCTTGGAGTCAGTGCTCTCCGAAGAGGAATCCTTGGAATCAGTGGACTTGCTTGACTCGTCGGTCTTCTCGCTAGAAGAGCTGGAATCGTTTTTCTTATCCGTCGAATTGCTGGTATTCGTAGTTTTTTCCGTTACAACTGGGGTTGTGCTGACCTTTGGTCCCAAGCCAGATCCGTCGGTGATATAGCTGAGGAACATTGCATAAAGAATGACGGCAGAAATGGTAAAGATAATTGAAATAATGGTCACGATAGTCAGCGCTCTTACACGCTTGCGAGACAGCGTTGGCGTGCGATTTACCTGCGACGACTGCCCCTCGGTAGAAGCAGCATTGGAGTAGTAATCGCGAGAAGGTGCATATTGTGCTCGAGGCATATATTGTGTGCCTTCAAGCGTTGTTTGGCTGCTGTTTGGATATGCCTGCTGGTTGTAGTCATCGTTGTCGCTGCTACGGAACTTGTGCGTGGAGCGCCTAATAACGTTCTGGTAAATCTGCGAAGCAAGCGCCGAGGCAGCGGCACCAACGGCCACGCCGATAATCGAGCCGGCAATACCAATCTGGTTTGACAGTACAAACGCGGTCACCGCGGCAAGCGAGGTTGCCAAAATTTGGGTAATTGAGACGTCCTTAAGAAGGCTGGGCTTCTCGTTTGTTGCCTCATCTGTAGGCTGAGCAGGCGAAGCTAATCGAGTTTTGTCTGCATCAAAGTGCTTATAGCTCACAAGATGCTCCTTTCTTCGAACTGATAGCCTACCTCATTTTTATGAAGAAGTAATGTTTCGTCGCTAAATCGCAACATCAGCTAGCGAGAAACCCTGTCTAGTTGTCGCCGATGCGACGGTTCCGTAATGTTTCTGCAGCGTGGGTTTCTCGCCTGAGCACGCATCGGGTTTCTTGGGGAAGGCGCATCGGGTTTCTCGCGATGTTTGTTAAAAACGACCGTATCAAAGGTGATGAAACAAGGTATCATTTATATGTATCAGTTTTCCGTCAAACGGAGGTTTAGCATGCTTGTAAGCGCAAAAGCCATGCTCCAGAGTGCCGAGAAGGGCCACTATGGCATCGGCGCATTCAACGAGAACAACCTTGAGTGGACCGCAGCAATCCTTGATGCAGCAGAAGAGCTCCAGTCTCCTGTCATCATTCAGTGCACCAGCGGCGCAGCAAAGTGGCAGGTAAGCTACCGCGTTGTTGCAGACATGGTTCGTCGTCTTGTTGAGGACAAGAACATCACCGTTCCAGTTGCTCTTCACCTTGACCACGGTTCATACGAGGATGCATTCAAGTGCATCGAGGCTGGATTTACTTCCATTATGTACGATGGTTCTCACGAGCCTGATTTTGAGACCAACCTTAAGCGCACCGAAGAGGTCGTAAAGGCAGCTCACGCAAAGGGTATTTCTGTTGAGGCTGAGGTCGGCGGCATCGGCGGCACCGAGGACGGCGTTACCGCTAAGGGCGAGCTTGCTGATCCTGAGCAGTGCGCAAAGATTGCTGACCTGGGCGTTGACTTCCTTGCATGCGGCATCGGCAACATTCACGGTATCTATCCAGCTAACTGGGAGGGCCTCTCCTTCGATCAGCTCAAGGCTATCAAGGAGCGCGTTGGCGATCTTCCACTTGTTCTTCACGGTGGCACCGGTATTCCTGTAGAGCAGGTTCAGAAGGCTATCTCTATGGGCATTTCCAAGATTAACGTCAACACTGATCTTCAGCTTGTCTTTGCTGAGGCAACCAAGAAGTACGTTGAGGCTGGCCTTGTCGACGACGGCAAGGGTTACGATCCTCGTAAGCTTCTGAAGCCTGGTCGCGAGGCAATCATCGAGCGCACCAAGGAGCTCATCCGCGAGTTTGGTTCCGACGGTAAGGCTTGGAACTAACCTGCGGCATACGCTGGGCGCGCATCGAAGCGACGCACGCTCGCAGCTAATTAAAGCGACGGACCTGGATTTTCTCCAGGTCCGTTTTTTTGTTTGGGCTGGCATGTGCGAAAGACATGCGTCTAGTACGTTCTTCTCGCGAGATACATTTGATGAGAGCCTGATTTTCTCGCCAAGTCTGAACGATTTGCCGGATTTGCTC
>CAJZGX010000107.1:0-4014 GCA_916048235.1 uncultured Atopobium sp. | reverse complement strand
CTGCCTAAAATATCTTTTATTTTGCAGCCATTGATCTAGACTTAATCCACTGTCAGCCCCCAGATTCTGGGGGTAAAAATGCCACCTACATCTATCTTTGCTGCAACGGCAAACTCAACACTTGAGTTGCTTGCTCCTACGCGCTGTGTCGTGTGCGAGAAACCCGGTCAGCTCCTCTGTGATGAGTGTCGGGAAAAGCTGCCGTGGATCTCTCAGCAATGGGCGTGTCCTAATTGCGGTGCTCCGTATGGGAAACTCGTCTGTTCAGAGTGCGCTGATAAAAAGAAGCGTCCCGTTCAGTGGGAGAGTAGGGCAGTTATCTGTGCCATGGGATTTAAAGGCCCTCCAGCACGGTTGATTTTGACGCTCAAAGACGGCCATGAGCTTCGACTGGCTCCAGTAATTGCCGCGGCTATTTTGTGTGCGCTTGAAGAAGCTTCAGCATGGAGCGCTCGTGACGGCACTTCTCGCTTTGATAGTTCAAAAATTGATGGTGTTTGCTTTATTCCAGCAACTGCGGAGGCATACGCGCGCAGAGGCTTTGATCATATGGAGCTGGTAGCTCAATCGTTTTGCCAGCTTACAGGCCTGCCTTTGTATGACGTGCTTATACGTCCTCATGCAAAGGACCAAAGAACGCTCTCATCCGCTCAAAGGCAAATTAATTTGAAAGGAAGTATTGCTTGTACCGTACCAGTTAACCAATCAAATATTTTACTTTTAGATGATGTAGTAACTACTGGAGCATCAATTAGAGAAGCCACAAGAGTACTTTGTGCCGCAGGCGTGCAATCTGTAACCGTAGGCGCATTAGCTCGCGTATGGTGAGTTACCTATGGTTGCAAACGGCTATACTTGATAAGTCTTTTCAGGTCTGTGGTTGCGAAGTTCTCCGTGAGCTTTTAGTCCATGACAGACGAGGTCAAAGGGATCCACGTAAGTTTACGTGTGCGCACGTAAACGATCATGGCTCGTCCTAGAAGTAAGCCATACCGCCTGTTATATCAATGAGACAAAGGGTCTCGCAGGCGAGAGAACTAGTAGTGGAGCTGCTGCGGTAGCAAAGCAAACGTTCCAGTATGCGAGTGTGGGGTCAAATACCAGGTCAGCTGAAAAGACACCTGTTTAGAAGAAGGAGTTCTGATGACGCGCGTTAAAAGCTCTCTTAAGGTGTTACTTCTTATAGCACTAGCTGTTGTTTTAACAGGATGCTCCATTGGTCCTATCAACATTGATTTGGACAAATGGTTCCACGTCAAGTCGGTGCAAGAGGCAATTCAAGAGAAGCGAGAAGCCCGTCAGCAGAAGATTCCTAATTCCGCATTGCATACTGCTGGCACCCTTACGGTTGGTTTGCGCACGCAGTCAGTGACCGCTCCTATGATTGTGGCCTCTGAAGGCGGAACGCTGCAAGGAATTGACGTTGAAGTAGCTTCTGCAATTGCAGATCAGTTGGGCGTAGATGTTAAGTTTGTGTCAGTCAATGGTCCAGTAGATGGTCTGCAAGCAGGCTGCGATATTGTCATGGATGTTAGAAGTGGTGAGGATTCAACAAGCACGCTCATTTCTGGCTATGCAGAGTCCACAACAGCGCTTTTCCATAAGGGTTCAGAAACAGACATTACTGCTGATAGTTTGAGTGGAAAGTCCGTTGGCGTTCAGACAGGTTCTTTGTCCGAGCGAGCAATGGGTCAGGTGCTCACCGGTATGTCTGTGCAGGGTTTTTCTAACTTAAATGATGCTTTTGAAGCACTTGAAAATGGCTCCATTGATTATGTGGCCTGCGATGCGTATGCCGGTGCCTATCTAGCAGCAAATAAAGATATTTCTATGGTTGGTGTTGTTGATGTTCCTACTACGATTGGCATTTCTGTAGCAACAAGCAATAAGACGCTTGCTACGCAAATCCAACAAGCTCTTTCGACTATTCAAGCTGATGGAGTAGAGGGAGTCATTAGAAATAAGTGGGTTGGCACCTTGCCACACCTCTCAACCACCAATAAAATTCCTGGTCTAGTAGAAGTATCTACGCAATCTACCAGCGCTGATTCATCTTCATCTTCCTCTGAGCAAAATTAGTCACGCGTAAAGAGAAATAGTCTCTAACCGTTTACCGCTCAATTCAACTTTTTATGGAATGATTGACCGACAAATGGGTATTGTTGTTATACAGACATCAGATAGAAGATGTCTCGTGTATCCGATAGGAGGCTCCCATGGTGGACATCAAGATTTCGGGACGCAAGGTAAGTATTTCTGAGGCTTTGCGCGCACACGTAGACCAGAAAATCGGTGATGCTCTTAAGGTATTTGACATCACTCCTATGTCTTGCGATGTTGTTCTCAGAGTAGACAAAAACCCTTCAAATCCAGATAGAAAGACAGCTGAAGTTACGGTATTTGTTCGTAACAATGTTGTTCGTGTCACCGCTAGCTCTGACGATATGTATGTAGCCATTGATGAAGCGGCAGAAAAAGTCTCCAGGCAGCTGCGTAAGTACAAGACAAAAGTTGTCGAGCGTCGTCATCATGTAAAGTCTGAACGTGGAGTTGCTCTTACACAAGAAGATCTTGCAAATCTCATTGAGATTCCAGCTGAAGACCTTGATGACCAGCTTGTTCGCGAGAAGTACATTGATCTTGAGCCAATGACAGAAGAGGAGGCGCTTGTCCAAACTGACCTTCTCGGCCATGATTTTTATGTCTTTGTTAATTCTTCCACTGGTTTGACTAATGTCATTTACCATCGTAAAAATGGTGGATACGGAATTATCAAACCTAAGATCGAGGAACCAGATGTTCAATAAAAAAGATAAAGCCGAAGAGGAAATCAGCGAGGTCGCCTTTGAAGACCTTGAGCCTACTGAGCTTTCAGCTGCATATCATAAGCCTAGTAACGTTCGAATCATCATGGACTCCTGCGCAGACTTTGCTCCAGGAATCGCTGAGCAGCTAGGTGTTGATATCATCCAGTTTCCGTATGTGGGACCAGATGGAGAGCACTATGACGATGGCTGGAAGAGCATTAGTGCACATGAGTTCTTTGAGGGCATGCGTAAGGATAAAAAGCTACGCTACACCACCTCTGCAATTACTCCTGGTCATTACCTTGAGGTCTTTGAGCGCGCTGCAAAGCAGGGTACACCTACGGTATATCTGTGCTTTACCTCGGCTCTCTCTTCATCGTTCTATGCAGCTGAGCAAGCAGCAGATATGGTAAGAGAGAAATATCCAGACTTTGAGATTTACGTAGTCGACAATGGTGCGCCTTCGTCCGCAGCTCAGCTGCTTGGACTTGAAGCAGTTCACCAAGCCAATAAGGGTCTCTCGGCAAAAGAGATTGCCGAGTGGGCAGACGACGCAAAAAACTATATTCATGGCTACTTAACGCTTGAGACCTTGGATGCACTTGCTGCAGGTGGTCGTATTCCTGCTGCTGCAGCTAACATTGGCGGCAAGCTTGATGTTAAGCCAGAGCTTACGTATGACTCAACCGGAGCTCTTACCGTCAAGACGGTGTGCAGAGGTCGTAAGAAGGCGCTCAAGTCTTTGATTCAGGACTTCAGAGATAGCTATTCTCATGACACCTCACTTCCTGTCGGCATCATTTCTGCAGATTCACAAAAGGATGCTAATTGGCTAGAGGCTCAGATTCGTAAAGAGAAGGGCTGTGAGGGACTCACCATTATTCATAGCCAGGTAGGACCAGTTATTGGCGCTCACGTTGGCCCAGGCATGGTAGCTATTGTCTTTTGGGGCACTGACCGCCGCGAGAAGCTTTCGCTTTCTGACCGAATTGCTAACAGGGTTCGTAAATCTAATTAACGGGTACAAGGTATGGGGTCGCTCTTTGGAGCGGCCCCAGTTTGTATATTAATTTCAGTCTGAAAGGACTCATACATGGCACTGAGCAAGAATGCAAAGGTTGCTTTTATCGGAACGGGCATTATGGGCGCTCCTATTGCAGAGCATCTTATTTCTGCTGGTTATGACGTTACTGTTTACAACAGAACA
>CAJZGX010000106.1:0-4134 GCA_916048235.1 uncultured Atopobium sp. | reverse complement strand
ATGTCTGAGTAAATTTACTCAGACATGATGAGAGAAACCGGCAAAACCACTCAGATATGGTGCACTTTTCCGGCAAATCGTTCAGACTTAGCGAGAAAATCAGGTTCCATGAGAGCGCTCATGGAAGGGTAACCTTAGGCACGCTTTAAAGTCTGCCTGAAAAGTACAAAGAATCTGTGTTTGGGACACAGATTCTTTGTAGAAATTAGGCAGAATCCACCGATTCTTTTACATTTTCAGGCAAAAGTTACAGATTCTTTGCAGAAATAAGGCGCAGCTACAAGGTCCAAAATCAGTTGCAACTTTATCCGCGACGAGATGCCTGGTACTTCTCGAAAGCAGCTTTGTATTTCTGCTCCTCTTTCTTGAACATGGCGTTGAAAAACAGGGTAGTTACCAGAAGAATGACCAGGTACAGCGCAGTAAAAGACATCCAAGCCTGAGCCATATTTGGCACCCATCCTCCAATGAGCGCCATCGCCACAAGCGTTGGGAACAGGCAAACGTTGAAGCCAAGAAACCTGTGAAGGTAGCTGAGCTTAGTAATCAGAGGCTGATAGTTGAACCAAATCTGCTGGTAAATCCCCGACAGGACGCCGGCGGCGATCAGCGTAAGAAGTATGATGTTATTTTGCCTGTCACCATAATTGGTTGCCAGCGCAATGACGCCATACACAAGCGAGATGCCGGTGAAGCATATCGCGCCACCTGAAATACCTTTGCACATGATTTGACCTACTGTTTTATTGAGTCCCTCATCAAATTCTTGCTGAGTCTCTCGCTCAATTCCTTGCCAGTTTTGTGATTCGTTGCGTTCCATGATGTTCCCTTCTCTGGGATAAAACTGCTGTTAAAGTGTGGTTCGAGTGGTGTTTGGCGCTCGGCACCGGGAGCGATGCGCGAGAAAACCCTCTATCCCCTACACAATTCCAATGCGTCGTTTGATTTCGGCGGCATACTTTCTTGAAGCAACGAGGGTTTTCTCGCCAAGCGACAGCAGCATGCGGCCGGAACCTGCGGGTTTGATGCCCGTAACCTGATCCAAATTGACCAGTTCCTGTCGAGAAGTGCGCACAAACGCCGTGTCTTTGAGCGCGTCCTCGAGCTCGGTCAAGCGACTAGAACTTTCCAGAGTCTCCCCGTTTACCAGGTGAATCAGTGTCACACTGCCATCCGTCTGAATCCATGCAACATCCGCGAGAAGAACGACGCGCCTGTTGATGGTGCCGGGAACGTATCCAGTCATCTTTCCGTCAACCATCTGGAGCTGGCGGACAATTCCCGAAACGCGCGGGTCATCGGGGCCGCTCAAGATGGTCACTTCGATTTGCGCGCGACCCTTTTCTTCAACTACACGAATTTCCATGACACTTCCAAACAACTTACTTGACCTAACGTTTCGTTTTCTTGCTGCAGCGGAACTGCTCCCCGCTTGCTTCCTTGCCTTAAGGCATCTTTAGAATAACGGTTGCAGCTCTTATGCGGGACTTCGCGTCACTCAAATGCACTAACTGGCTCGTGAAATGCAATCTTTGCGCTTTAGGCATCGGCTGTGCTCTTGAATGCCGCTTTACGCGCCCAATTGCGCCCCAAGCTCGCACTTGTGAGCACCCACGAGCGCCTACACAAAAAGCCGCCCTCAAAATGAGAGCGGCTTGAAGTTACCGTGCGCTATGCCTGCGAGCGTGTCGACCTCGCCGCAGCTTAGTTCTTAGCTGCGTGAAGCTTGAGAGTACCCAATGCAAAGAGAACCGCTGCGCCGCCTGCAATAGCAAACATAAGCGTGTTCTGCAATGCATCGTCGCCGGTATAAGGAGTGCGGGACTTACGAGGCTTAGGGACAACAGGGTTGGTGGTGGTATTGGTGTCTGTGTCGATAAGACCATCGCTGACGTGGGCAGTGTTTACAACCGTAACGTCCTTCTCGCCCTTGTTGACCTTGACCTGGAAGGTAACGGTGAGTGTGTCGCCCGAAGCAACATTCTGAGTCCAAGTTACGGTGCGCGTAGCTGGGTCGTAGGTGCCGCCGTTATCAGCGGAGCCATCAACGTAGGTTGTGTGCTCTGGGATGACATCGGTGATGGTTACATCGCGAGCAGTGTTGGTGGTGTTGGTGTAGGTAACGGAATAAGTGAGCACCTGACCAGCAGTTACCTTGTTGCCGTCGATGGAGTTACCCTGACCATCCAGGACGTCCTTCTTTGGCTGAGGCAGAACTACCCAAACGCCAATAAAGTGAGCGTTTTTGTGGTCAATGACCTCGGAATCGTGATCGTAACCGATAAACACCCACGTTCCATCCGGAGTCTCTACGCGAGTAACGCCACCAAGAGGCTGATCAGGGGTAACGGTGGTTCCGTTAGGAATTCTAGTCTGCTTGCCAGGAAGCAAATCCAGGACCTCCTGAGGAAGCTCCCTGTTAGGAGTGCCGCTTACAAACTCGTGGGTCTTCTCGTACAGAAGCTCAGTGGTTACCTTATTGGAGTGAGCAACGTTTCCGTCGACAACCTGTGTGAGCTCGTTATCAATGTTGGAGCCGTCTGTCTCTACCTTACTGTTGGTAACAGTCTTGTAGGTAATAACAAACTTCTTGCCGCCATTTGCCTTGGTGAGCAGGTGATCCTTGATGTTGACCGTAACCTTCTGGCCGTCAACAGCAACGGTATAGTCAGTGCCCTCAGTGAGGGTCTGGCCGTCAAAGCTTACGGTAAGGCTCTGGAAATCAAGGCGCTCGTCAAAGGTGTCAACCATGCTCATCGACTTAATCTTGCCGATGGTATCAATGCCCTGCCTTGGCAGCGTAAAGGTGCCGGTATAGGTAATGGTTTCTCCGGCCTTAGCAGGAGCCTGCTCTGGATCAACGGCCTTTACTGGAGCTGGAGTAATTGCCTCGGTGTATACGCCAAAAAGGCTGCCGCTGGTAGCCGCGCTGGTGGACTCAAACGTCATGCTGTTTGACTTGGACTTAACAGCAAAACCTGCAAGGTTCTTCTCCTGGTCAGGACCAGAAGTTCCACGAACAGGATTCCAGGTAATCTTATTACCACTTGTGGTCTCAACAAGAATGTTCCTGTTGTTCATAACAATGCTATCGATGGTGCTATTGGCGTTAATAAGCGAGAAGGTCTCATTTGCGCCAGTGTCGCCGACAACGTCAATATCACTTGGCTGCATAACAAGCTTGAGATTACAAGGAGTGCCATCGGTGTACTTAAGCTCTACTGTTACGTTTGCGTTGATTGCGTAGGACCTGAACATATCAGCAGTATAGCTTGGGTGATTCACGTCAATGTAGTCCATAATCTGGAAGGACTTAGTTCCCCAGTTCTCATCAACGGTCAAAAATGCAACATCAGTCTTATTAGGGTTGTTGTAATCTGCATTGGCGTTCTTAAGGGTAAGGTCCAGCGAGTTAATGGTGACATAAACGTCAACGGACTTGCCGTCAACGGTGCCAGCGTTAGAGAACTTCAGCGAGAGAGGCTGGTTATACTGCTGGTTGGAACCGTCTTTAGTTGGCTGAACAACAAAAGCTGTTGAGGGCAGTCTGCCTGTATCAGAAGCAGGAATCTCTATGCGCTTAACGCCAGTTCCTTGCGAGAGAACAGTCATGTTGTCTCTGGTCAGTGTGAACTGGTAAATGTTGATCTGGGTAAGATCACTATCGTCTTTCTGGCGATCAAGTGCCTGAGCTGTGTTAATAGACATAAACAGGCATGCCACAACCATGGTGAGAAAGACTGAGATTCTCTTAAGAAAACCTTTTTTCATGATGGCCCCTCAAAAAGATGTGCATATTACAGATACATTTTCTTACAAATTGATAGTCAAAACTTAAGAGAAATTAGTATTCACATAAAAAGTGAATTTGGCTGATGAATAGTATAGTTTGTAAGGACAATACTATTTTAAAAATAGTTCAAATTTTTGTGTTTGTTCTGCATCTGCTGCGGATGAACATGAATTCAGCCTGTGCGCTTCAAGGTTCTGTGTCACACGATGCCGAACCAGCCTCCGCGCGAGCCTCAGCCTCTGCTGCAATCCGCGCTTTAGTTTGCCTCGTTAGGGCGAGAAGGTCTGCCCGCTTGATGATCGCTTGGATCTTGAATTTTCTCTGTCTTGGAGCAAATCCAC